>CAIQUG010000109.1 GCA_903874895.1 uncultured Caulobacterales bacterium
CCGGCAGCCTGTGAGGCGGGGCTAGGTGTCCCCGCCGAACAGGCCGCCGAGAATGCCGCCGACCACGGCACTGGTGCCGATGGCTCCCAGCGCGCCGCCCCCGCCGCCGGAACGGTCGGCACTGCCGGGGAGATAGTGGGCGATCTCCTCCGCCAGGTTCATGATCGGCATGGACTGCAGGTGGACCTTGCCGGGGCCGGTGAGGGTGGCCAGGAACAGGCCCTCGCCCCCGAACAGGATGTTGCGGAAGCCGGGCACCATCTGGATGTCAAAGGACACGGTGGGCTCGTGCACCCCCACGTGACCGGCATGGACGAACAGGCGTTCCCCCGGCGCGAGGTCCTTGGTCACCACCTCCCCGGACAGGTCGAGGAACACGGTCCCCGGCCCGGTGACCCGCTGCAGGATGAAACCCGCCCCGCCGAAGAAGCCCGCGCCGATGCGCTGCTGCCACGCCAGTTCCAGGGTCACCGTCTTCTCCGCGCACAGGAAGGTCTCCTTGCGGCAGATCAGGGACTGGCCGGGGGCCAGCGTCACCGGAATGATCGCGCCGGGAAAGCGGGGGGCGAAGGCCACCAGTCCCGTGCCCGTATCCACGCTGAAGTCGGTGATGAAGAAGCTGCCGCCGGTGAAGCTGCGGGCGATGCCGGCGAACAGGCCGCCGCCGGTATTGGTGTGCATCCGCACCCGGTCGCTCATCCAGGCCATGGTGGAGGTCTGGCTGTAGACCGTTTCGCCCGCGGCGAGTTCGATCTCCACGGTCTGCATGGTGGTGCCGGAGAGCTTGTAGCGCATGGGGCGAGGGTCCTTGGGCCGGTTGACGCGAAGGGCAGTCTAGCCGATGGCCGACCTCCCGACCATTAACAGGCGCGCGACGGTTCCGTGAAAGCCGCCAGTCCAGGGCAAAGCTTTCCCGCCCATCCGGTTGCGGCGCCGAAAACCCCATGCTAAGACCGCGCCGGTTTCGGGCGGGGGGCCTCGGCCCATACCCCAGACCCTGCGTGGATTTTTCTGCGCTTTCAAGCTTTTAGCGACTGCTGTGATTCCCTTCCCGGGGAAGCGGTGGTCGCCAACCTGAACCAGGCGGTGTCGATAAGTGTCGGACGACTCCAGAAACGCTGATGTGGGCGCGCGATATGCCGTGGCCCTGTTCGAACTGGCCGACGAGGCCGGGACCATTGCGGCCGTCGAGGCGGACCTGAACGGTCTCGAGGCCCTGCGGGTGGAAAGTGCGGATCTGAACCGCGTGCTGACTTCGCCCACCTTCACCGGTGACCAGAAGGCGGCCGGGCTCACGGCCGTCGCCACCGCCGCCGGCGTCAGCGACGTGACCCTGAAGTTCATCGGTGTCCTGTGCCGCAACAATCGCGCCAGCGCCCTGCCCATGGTGGTGGCGGAGTTCCGCCGCCTCGCCGCCGACCGCCGCGGTGCCGTGGCCGCCGAAGTGACCACTGCCACGGCCCTCACCGCCGCCCAGGCCAAGGGCGTCGCCGCCTCCCTGCGGACCGCGCTGGGCAAGGATCCCGAGATCACCACCGTCGTCGACCCGAAGATCCTCGGCGGGATCAAGGTTCGCGTCGGCTCCCGCCTGTTCGACGCCTCCCTCAAGTCCAAGCTTGATACCCTGAAGTTCGCCCTCAAGCGCGCCTGATCGGCCCGTCTGAGACCGCACCCATTCCGCTAGACCAAGAGCAACCGACCATGGACATCCGCGCTGCCGAGATTTCGGCCATCCTCAAGTCCCAGATCGCCGGCTTCGGCGCCGAGGCCGACGTCTCCGACGTGGGCCAGGTGCTGTCCGTCGGTGACGGCATCGCCCGCGTGCACGGCCTCGACAAGGTCCAGGCCGGCGAAATGGTGGCCTTCCCCTCCGCCAATGTGAAGGGCATGGCCCTGAACCTCGAGCGCGACAATGTCGGCGTCGTGATCTTCGGCGAGGACCGGGCCATCCGCGAAGGCGACGAAGTCCGTCGTCTGGGCGAGATCGTGGACGTGCCGGTGGGCAAGGGCCTGCTCGGCCGCGTCGTCAACCCGCTGGGCGAGCCCATCGACGGCAAGGGTCCCCTGACCAACGTGGCGGAGCGTCGCCGCGTGGACGTGAAGGCCCCGGGCATCATCCCCCGCAAGTCGGTGCACGAGCCCGTGCAGACCGGCCTCAAGGCCATCGACACCCTGATCCCCGTCGGCCGCGGCCAGCGGGAACTGATCATCGGTGACCGTCAGACCGGCAAGACCGCCGTGGCGATCGACACCATCCTGAACCAGAAGGCGATCAACGCCGGCACGGACGAGAGCGCCAAGCTCTACTGCGTGTACGTGGCCATCGGCCAGAAGCGCTCCACCGTCGCCCAGATCGTGAAGACCCTCGAGGAAAACGGCGCGCTGGACTACACCATCGTCGTGTCCGCCACGGCGTCCGAGCCGGCCCCGCTGCAGTTCCTGGCCCCCTTCTCGGGCTGCGCCATGGGCGAGTGGTTCCGCGACAACGGCATGCACGCCCTGATCATCTATGACGACCTGTCCAAGCAGGCCGTGGCCTACCGCCAGATGTCCCTGCTGCTGCGCCGTCCGCCGGGCCGCGAAGCCTATCCGGGCGACGTGTTCTACCTGCACTCCCGCCTGCTGGAGCGCGCGGCGAAGCTGAACGAGGACAATGGCTCCGGTTCGCTGACTGCCCTGCCGCTGATCGAGACCCAGGCCAACGACGTGTCGGCCTACATCCCGACCAACGTGATCTCCATCACCGACGGCCAGATCTTCCTCGAGACGGACCTGTTCTACCAGGGCATCCGCCCGGCGGTGAACGTCGGCCTGTCCGTGTCCCGCGTGGGCTCCTCCGCCCAGATCAAGGCGATGAAGCAGGTGGCCGGCGCCATCAAGGGCGAGCTGGCCCAGTACCGGGAAATGGCGGCCTTCGCCAAGTTCGGCTCGGACCTGGACGCCTCGACCCAGAAGCTGCTGGCCCGCGGCCAGCGCCTGACGGAACTGCTGAAGCAGCCGCAGTACTCGCCGCTGGCCGTCGAGGAGCAGGTGGTGGTGATCTATGCCGGCACCCGCGGCTATCTGGACACGGTGGAGGTCTCCAAGATCGGCCGCTACCAGGACGAACTGCTGTCGCGCATCAAGACCGCGTCGCCGGACCTGCTCGACGGCATCCGCACCACGAAGGCCCTCTCGCCGGAGCTGGAAGCCAAGCTGAAGGACGTCCTGGCCGACTTCGGCAAGACCTTCGCCTGATCATCACTGGAGCCTGAAGCCAGATGGCCAGCCTGAAGGAAATGCGCAATCGGATCGGAAGCGTGAAGTCCACGCAGAAGATCACGAAAGCCCTGCAGATGGTGGCGGCGGCCAAGGGTCGCCGCGCCCAGGATGCTGCCCAGGCCGCCCGCCCCTATGCGGTGCGGATGGCCAGCGTCATCGCCAACCTGGCGAAGAGCGTCACCGGACCCGGCGCGCCCGTGCTGCTGGCCGGGACCGGTCGCGACCACAAGCACCTGCTGGTGGTGGCTGCGGCGGACTCCGGTCTGGCCGGGGCCATCTCCTCGTCGGTGGTTCGCGCCGCCCGGGACCGCATCCAGCAGCTGAAGGCCGCGGGCAAGGACGTGAAGATCATCTGCGTCGGCCGCAAGACCGTCGCGCCCCTTCGCCGCCTGTTCCCCGATGCCATCATCGCCACCTTCGACATGTCGCAGGAAAAGGTGCTGAAGCTCTCGTCCGCCGAGCCCATCGCCGCCCGCATCCTGCAGGCGTTCGAGACCGGCGACGCCGACGTGGTCACCCTGTTCTACTCCCGCTTCAAGAACATCGTCAGCCAGGTCCCGACCTCGCAGCAGCTGATTCCCGCGGTGGTGAACGAGGCCGATGGTCTGGGCGTCGCCCCGGACCTGAAGGGTGGCGTCTATTCCTACGAGCCGGACGAGGCGGCGATCCTCGAAACGCTCCTGCCCCAGAACCTGCGCGTCCAGATCCTGTCCGCTCTCCTCGAGAACAAGGCCGGCTTCTATGCCAGCCAGATGACGGCCATGGACAACGCCACCCGCAATGCCGGTGACCTGATCACCAGCCTGACCAAGCAGTACAACCGCTCCCGTCAGGCTCAGATCACCAAGGAACTCATCGAAATCATCTCCGGCGCAGAGGCCCTCTAGGTCTCTCCCGCCGTTCCCGTTCACCGCTCAGAATACAGGTCCGAGGTCCCCATGGCCGTCGCTAAGAAAACCAAAGCCGCCACCCCCGCCGCCAAGGGCGTGGCCGAGGGCAAGATCGCCCAGATCATCGGCGCCGTCGTCGACGTGGAATTCTCCGGCTATCTGCCGGCGATCCTCAACGCGCTGGAAACCACCAACACCGACCAGAAGACCGGCAAGCCGTTCCGTCTGGTCCTGGAAGTGGCCCAGCACCTGGGCGAGAACGCCGTGCGCTGCATCGCCATGGACACCACCGAGGGTCTGGTCCGCGGCGCGCCCGTGACCGACACCGGCGGCCCGATCACCGTACCGGTGGGTCCGGCGACGCTGGGCCGCATCCTGAACGTCATCGGCGAGCCCATCGACGAGGCCGGCCCGATCGTGACGGAGTTCCATCGCTCCATCCACGCCGAGGCGCCTGCCTTCGACGAGCAGACCACCACGGCGGAAGTGCTGGTCACGGGCATCAAGGTCATCGACCTGCTCTGCCCCTATACCAAGGGCGGCAAGATCGGCCTGTTCGGCGGCGCCGGCGTGGGCAAGACCGTGCTGATCCAGGAGCTGATCAACAACATCGCCAAGGCCTACGGCGGTTACTCCGTGCTGGCCGGCGTGGGTGAGCGGACCCGCGAGGGCAACGACCTCTATTACGAAATGATCGAGTCCAAGGTGAACATGGACCCGAAGGAACATGGCGGGTCGGCCGAAGGCTCCCGCTGCACCCTGGTCTATGGCCAGATGAACGAGCCTCCGGGGGCCCGCGCCCGGGTCGCGCTGACCGGTCTCGCCCAGTGCGAGTACTTCCGCGACGTGGAAGGCAAGGACGTGCTGTTCTTCGTGGACAACATCTTCCGCTTCACCCAGGCCGGTTCGGAAGTGTCCGCGCTGCTGGGCCGGATCCCGTCGGCCGTGGGTTATCAGCCGACGCTCGCCACCGAGATGGGCAACCTGCAGGAGCGGATCACCTCCACCAAGAAGGGCTCGATCACGTCCGTGCAGGCCATCTACGTGCCCGCCGACGACCTGACCGACCCGGCGCCGGCCACCTCCTTCGCCCACCTGGACGCCACCACCGTTCTGAACCGCTCCATCGCCGAGCAGGGCATCTACCCGGCCGTGGACCCGCTGGACTCCACCTCGCGGATCCTCGACCCGCGGATCGTGGGTGACGAGCACTACGCCGTGGCCCGTCAGGTGCAGGAAATCCTCCAGTCCTACCGCGCCCTGCGGGACATCATCGCCATCCTCGGGATGGACGAGCTGTCGGAAGAGGACAAGCTGACCGTGGCCCGCGCCCGGAAGATCCAGCGCTTCCTGTCCCAGCCCTTCCACGTGGCCGAGCAGTTCACCAACTCCCCCGGCAAGCTGGTCCCGCTGGACGAGACCATCAAGGGCTTCAAGGGCCTCTGCGACGGCGACTACGACCACCTCCCCGAAGCCGCCTTCTACATGGTCGGCAACATCGAGGAAGCCGTGGCCAAGGCCGAGAAGCTGGCGGCCGGCTGATGCGCGCCGCGCGGCGGGCGATGCTCCTTTCGGGGGCTGCGCTGGTCGCGGCATCCGCAGGCGTCGCCTCCGCCCAGACCGCAGCCCAGGGCACGTCCCAGACGCCGCCCGAGGCCACCCCCTACATCAACGGCTTCTGCCTCGGCATCGTCGCGGGCAGTGCCGGGGTGCAGGGCCTGCGGGAGCGCCTGGCCGCCTTCGGGGCCAGGCCGGCACCGGCGGGTGACCTGGATGCGGCGCGTCCGGAGGGAATGGAGATCACCGGCCAGCTGTTCCGCTTTGCGGAGCCGGGGGCGCCGGAAGCCATTGCCGACAGTCGCCGGGGCGGCTGCAGCCTGGTCTGGAAGCAGGCCGCCCTGCCCGCCGAGGCGATGAAGGAAATCGAGACGGGCCAGCTGCCCGTGGGGCCGGAGGGCGCCAAGGTCGGCTGGAAACCCGTCCAGCAGTATCTCGCGGGTCGGCCCCGGCCGCCCAAGTACTATCTGCAGTTCGGGGAGGCGGGCGGCTATGGCGTCTGTGCCGAACTGAACACCGACCTTCGCCGCCGGGACCAGAGCCCGGCGTCGGCGGTCACGCTCTACAGCTGCCGGATCGGCAAGGACGAAAGACTGGGATGATGGCCAAGCTGCGCTTTTCTCTCGTGGCGCCGGAGCGCGAACTGTTCGCCGGCGACGTGGACCAGGTGGATGCCCCCGGCGTGGACGGGGACTTCGGCGTGTTCCTCGGGCACGAGCCGTTCATGACCGTGCTGCGCTCGGGCAAGGTCACCATCCGTGACGGCGCGACCACCAGGGTGTTCGAGATCCAGGGCGGTTTCGCCGACGTGACGCCGGAGAGCTTCACCCTGCTCGCCGAACACGCCGTGGAAGCGGCCTGAGCCTGAACGCGCTCGACCTGCTGGGCGTCGTCGGGGTCCTGATGATCCTGGCCGCCTATGTGGGCGTGCAGCTGGGGCGGATGGACGCCCGCGCCTATGGATCCCTGGCTCTGAACCTCGCCGGGTCCCTGCTGATCCTGGCGTCCATGCTGACGGCCTTCAACCTGTCCGCCGCCCTCATGGAAGGGGCCTGGGCGCTGACGGCCGTCTACGGCCTTTGGCGGCGTTGGCGCGGCTAGGTGCGTCCTGCGCGGACCTCGAGCCCGGCCTTCGAAGCGCGCCCCCTACAGTCCGTCCAGCCAGCCGATGCAGGCTTCGGCCACCTGTTCCCAGCCCGGTTCGCCGATCAGCCAGTGGCTCATCTCGTCGAACACCAGGGTCTCGCCGGAGAGGCGGGCAGCGGTCTGGCGGACCGTGACGGGGGGGTGGATCAGGTCGCGGCCACCGGCGACGGCCAGCACCGGGGCGGCGATCCGGCCGGCGGGGACACTGGTGGTCATGAAGGGATCCAGCCACCAGTTCAGGGTCTCCCACAGGGCGCGGCCGCTCTCCGGGCCCATGCGGCCGAAGATGTCCTTGCGGCCCTCGCTGGCGATGCGGTTCAGGCTGTACTGCCGGGCGAGCGCGTAGTCCGGGTCCACGGGCATGGAGAAGAACGGGCTCATGCCGATCACGGCGAGACTGGAGACCGCCTCCTCCATGGTGGACCCCGGCACCCCCCAGGGGGCGGAGGGGGCCAGCAGCACCAGGGCGCGGACGGGGGTCCGGGCGGCGGCCAGCTGGGCCACCAGTCCGCCCATGGAATGGCCGATCAGAACCGGCGGGGTCTCGCAGGCGGCGCAGGCCTTGGCCACCGAGGCGGCATAGTCGGTCATGGAGGCGCGGCCGACCCGCTGGCGATCCTGCCCAGCCCCGTGACCGGGCAGGTCCACCGCGTCCACCGCATAGCCCGCCCGTTCGAACGGTGCACGGAAGGCCTCGAAGGCCCAGCCGCCGCAGAAGGCACCGTGAACCATGATGACCGGAGCACTCAAGATTCTTACCCACCCCCTGATCGCGCCGGGCTCCGGCGCGACAACATGCCTCAATCGGCCGGTACCGCCAGATGACGGAAGGCGGCAATCACGCTTTCATAGGCGTGCCGCTTGAACGGCGCCACTGATTCAAGAGCCGCCTCCAAGGGTGCCCAGCGCCACTGGTCGAATTCGATGTCGTGATGGGCTTCCAGCTGGATCTCGGCGTCCTCGCCTCCGAAGCGGAAGGCATACCAGACCTGCTTCTGGCCGACGAAGCCCCGGCCGCGACCCGACGCCAGCACCTCTTCGGGAAAGTCGTAGGTGATCCATCCGTCGGTGGCGGCCAGGAAGCGCACGGTGCGGACCCCGGTCTCCTCCATCAGCTCGCGCAGGGCGGCATCGTCCAGGCTTTCACCTTCGTCCACGCCCCCTTGCGGGAACTGCCAGTTATAGGGCGGGGTCGTGTCCGCCCGGCGGCCGAGGAACACCTCCCCGTCCCGGTTGAACAGCACGATGCCGACATTGGCCCGGTAGCGGGAGAGGTCCGTCTCGCTCATCTCCGGGTCGCTCATCGCCGGGTCAGGGCCGAGACGGGGGCCAGCTGGTAGCCCCGGGCCGCAAGCCCGGCCGCCCAGCGGTTGGCCACTTCCAGGGTCAGGGGATAGGCAAACGCCGAGCCCAGGGCCTGGCCCCGCTGGCTGGCGGTCTGTTCCAGGGTGATCAGCTGCTTCTGGATCGACTCCGCGGCGAGGTCGGCGTCCACGACCGTGTCAGCAGACGCCCTTGGCAGGCCGGGCAGGGTGCGCTTGGCCGCGGCGCCATCGTCGACGAAGGCCACGCCCCTCTGGCGCAGGGCCATCTGGAAGGCGAGGACCGGGGCATCAGCGGTGAGGAACTTGCCCCCCAGATAGTTGGTGACGCCGAAATAGCCGGTGCAGCGGGCCAGGATCCATTCCAGGCGCTTCACCGTGTCGGCATTGGAGCCGTTGGCCTTCAGGGCATAGGGGCCGGGGTCATTGGCGGCGGCGTCCAGGGGCTCCATCGGCGCTTCCAGCAGCACCTCGTGGCCATTGGCCCGGGCCATGTCGATCCAGCCCTGCAGCCCGTCGCTGTAGGCCACGAAGGACAGGGTGATCTCCGGAGGCAGGCGCTCGATGGCGGCCTTGGTGGCGGAGGCATTCAGACCGAGCCCGCCGACCACCAGGGCGACCCGGGGCTTGCCATTGGCCTGGAAGGGACGGGCATAGGCCTGATAGGGCGTCCGGCCATCCTTGGAGATGATCGGCAACAGGCCGACCGGGCTCGGCTCCGTCAGACCCGCCAGGGGGGCGGAGGGGAGGGGGCTGGTGGAATAGTGTGCCCCCGGTGACGGACCCGCCGCCGTGGCGGGAACGCCGGGGGTGGCGGACTGTCCGCCGATCATCTGTCCGCCCTGGGGCAGGGTCACCACGGCCTGGCCATCCACCGGCGGGGCGTTGGGATCGACGAAGGCGTCGGGCTTCAGGCCGTCGACGGAAAAGCCGCCGGGGCCGGACATCTTGTTCACCTCGGCCACCCGGTCCTCCAGCTTCATGCGGACGAAGGGCAGGCCGGCCTTGGGATCGGCGGTGACCAGCACGAGAATGCCGAGGGCGGAGACAAACAACGCTGCGGCCGCGCCGGCGCCGACAAACGGATTGGCCAGGACCGGTCCCAGTCGGTCCCGCAGGTCCGAGACCTGCCGAGCAAAGCCTGAGGCGGCTGCGGACGGCGCAGCGCTGACACCGGTGGCGGGGGCGGTCTTGCGGGCGAACATCGTTGCGTCCCAAGGGAAAAAGCGATGTTCGAGTCGTGCCCCAAGCCGGTTAACAAAGGGGTAAAGATCTGGCGCTTGCGCCGATCCGTTTACACTTTCTTCGGGTTGGGGCCGCGCCCGCGGAGACGGACCGGAGCGGCCCGCGTCGGGAGACCGGTCCCTACGGCTTCTTCGGCTCCGGCACCGGCGTGGCGGCCTTGGCGAAGGCGGGCTTGGGCAGGCTGAAGACCTTGGCCGGCTTGGCCGCCCGGGCTTCCTTGACGCCGCCCAGGCGGATCACGTCGAGGGCCCGCTGCAGCTGGAAGTCCGCGGCAATATCCTCGTCCGTCAGGGTGAAGGCCGAGCGCAGGGGACGGGGCTTGGCCTTGCCGTCCTTGTCCTTCTCTGCAGTCTTGTCCTCCGGCTTGTCGGCGGGGATCTCGATCTCCTCCGGGGCGCGGCGGACCTTGCCCTCCTGGCTGTCCAGGGCGTTCTTGAAGCTGGCTTCGGAATACTGCTGGGCCGCATCCGTCACCGCTTCGGCCTCGGCCTTGGAGCGGGCCACCTGCAGGTCGGGGATGATGCCCGTCTTCTGGATCGACTGGCCCGACGGTGTGTAGTAGCGCGCCGTGGTCAGCTTCAGTGCCCCGTCCGCGCCGTTGCGCAGGGGGATCACGGTCTGGACCGAGCCCTTGCCGAAGCTGGTCAGGCCGATGATCGTCGCCCGCTGGCGATCCTTGAGTGCCCCGGAGACGATCTCCGCCGCGCTGGCGGTGCCGTTGTTGATCAGCACGGTGATCGGCACGCCGCGGATCAGGTCGCCATTGGGACGGGCATTGTAGCGCTCGATGTCCTTGCCGTCGCGGCCGCGCTGGCTGACGATCTCGCCGCCGTCCAGCAGGTCCGACGCCACCTCCACCGAGCTGTCCACCAGACCGCCGGGATTGTTGCGCAGGTCGAGCACCAGGCCCTTCATGTGCGGGATCTTGGCCTTCAGCTCCTTCAGGGCGGCGGTGGTTTCCTCCCCCGTGCGCTCGTCGAAGCCGGAGACGCGAAGATAGCCGATGTCGCCGATGGGCCGGTCGTGCACGGTCTTCACGTCGATCACTTCCCGCACCAGCTTCAGGGTGAAGGGATTCTGCCGCTCCCGGGCGATGGTCAGGGTGATGGCCGTGCCTACGGCCCCGCGCATCTGCTTCACCGCGTCGGTGAGGCCGAGGCCGACAATGGAATTCCCGTCGATGGCGGTGATGTAGTCCCCGGCCATGACCCCGGCCTTGGCGGCGGGGGTGCCGTCCATGGGAGAGATGACCTTCACGGCCCCCTCCTCGGTGGTGACCTCGAGACCCAGCCCGCCGTACTGGCCGCGGGTCTCCTCGCGCATGTCGCCGAAGCTGGCGGGGTCCAGATAGCCGGAATGGGGGTCCAGCGAGGTGAGCATGCCGTCGATGGCGGCCTGGATCAGCTTCTTGTCATCCACCGGCACCACGTACTGTTGCTTGACCTTGACCAGAACGTCGCCGAACAGCTCCAGCATCTTGTAGGTGTCCTGACCCTTGGTCCGGGTCAGCTGGTCCGCCGAGGCCATGGCCGCGGCGCCGAGCGCAAAGGTGGAAATCCCGATCAGCAGTAACTTGCGCATGTCGTCCTCAGGCCGGCTCATGTGCCTATGCATACGCGGAATGGGTGTGCCCGCCTAGGGGGCCGGGCCCGCCGGACTTGTGACTGTTGTGAGAAGGTCGCGCCCCGGGAAAACCGTCTTCCCGGGGGATGCGGAATCGTCGCCGAACCCCTACCTAGGCGGTCATTCATCCACTCCGGCCGAGGGAGCCGCCATGGTTGCCGGATCCGTCAGCACCGCCGTCGAATCGTTCCTCAGCTACATGGGGGGAGACGACGGATTCTGGGCCCTGGGTGCGGTCTATTTCGGCATGATCGGGGGGGAGTGGCTGTACTACCGCCTGCGTCGGCCCGGACGCTACGACGTGAAGGACGCGGCCAACAACGTCCTGGTCAACCTGATCAACATCGCCTTCGACACCACGACCAGCTTCGTGGCGCCGATGGTGCTGTATTACTGGATCTGGGAGCACGCCCGGCTGATCCCGCACCTGGGACTGTGGGTGGCCATACCCCTGTCCTTCGTCGGGCACGAGATCGCCTATTACATCGATCACCGGCTCGGGCACCGGGTGGGCCTGTTCTGGGCCTTCCACCAGGTCCACCACTCCTCCAACGAATTCAACTTCACCGTGGCCGCCCGGGGTTTCCTGATCGACGGTAACATCGTGCTGTTCCTGTGCGTGCTGCCCCTGGCCTGGCTGGGTGTTCCGCCCCTGGTGTTCCTGGGTGTGCATGCGCTGAAGTCGATCTACGGCATCTTCAACCATTCGGACTGGGTGCCGAAGCTCGGGATCCTCGAAGAATTCATGGCAACGCCCGCCAACCACCGGGCGCATCACGGGACCCAGGACAAGTACATCGACAAGAACTATTCCCAGGTCACCGTGATCCTGGACCGGCTGCTCGGCACCTTCCAGCGGGAGGAGGAGCGGGCGAACCTGGGGCTCGTCACACCCTTCTACGACCGCAGCCCGATCGCCACCCAGCTCAGCGGCCTGAAGTGGCTACGCAACCGCATGCGCACGGCGGACCGCTGGCAGGATAAGCTGAGGTATCTGTGGAAGCCCCCGGAATGGACCCACGACGCCCCTGCGCGGCAGGGTTCGGAATTCGTGGCGGCGGAGTAGGGCGGCGGAGTAGGGCGGCGGAGCAGGGACGCCTGCGACACGGACCGGGCCCGCTAGAACGGCCCCTTGCCATAGACGCGCTGAAGGGCTCCGTTGATCTCCTCCAGCCGGTCGGCATAGCGCCGGGTGAGGCAGTTGTGGTCGGCACCGCACTGGTGGCGGGCGGCGAGCCAGGCCTGCTGGTCATCCATCAGCGCGCCGCGGGTCCCCATGGGAACCAGGTGCTTGATGACGTCCAGCCGCACCGCCAGCTCCACATCGAGGTCGTTCAGCCGCCGGTCGGCGCAGATGGCCTTCTCGTCGGGCAGTTTCGCCTTGCCACAGCGAAAACTCGCGGCGGCCGCCGGATGCGCGACGAGGAGCGCGAGGATCACAAGCCCCGGAACAGCATGAGCAGTCGATCGGCGACGCATGGGCGTTTCCTGTGGCGCGAATGGGCGCTAGTCTGTCGACCCCATCCCCTACAGGGCGTGCCCCCCACCGGCAAGCGCCCGGGGGGTCGACCGCCACAGAGGAAGCCGCCCGTGCCCGCCGCCGTTCGAGTTGACCCGAAGGACTACTTCACGACCGCGGAGTGGGCGCGCCTGTCGGTGCGCTCGACCTGGCGGGGTCTGGCCCTGGTGGCCCATGCCTGGGTCGTGATCTTCGCCGCCATGGCCGTGGCCGTGGTGTGGACCAATCCGCTGACGGTGGTGCTGGCGGTGATGATCATCGGCTGCCGCCAGCTGGGCCTCGCCATCCTGCAGCACGACGCGGCCCATGGCTGCATCCATCCGGACCTGCAGGTGAACGATTTCGTGGGGGAGTGGTTCTGCGGCCGGCCGGTGGGGGCCAACCTGCAGCGCTACCGTCCCTATCACCTGCAGCACCACAAGTTCACCCAGCAGCCCGAGGATCCGGACCTCGGCCTGTCGGCCCCGTTCCCCACGACCCGCAGCTCGCTCCGGCGCAAGATCGTCCGCGATCTCACCGGACAGACCTTCTTCAAGCAGCGGGTGCAGCCCTATCTGACCGCCTTCCGCAAGGGCCGGGCTGCCGGCCACTCCGTGTCAAAGATCCTGACCGGCGTCTGGGCGCATGAGGGTCCGTTCCTGATCTGCAATCTGGTGCTGCTGGCGGGACTCAGTCTCGCCGGACTGTGGTGGGCCTATTTCGCCTTCTGGCTGTTGCCGCTGGCCACCTGGTACCAGCTGATCACGCGGCTGCGGAACATTGCCGAGCACGCCTGCATGCCCGACAACGACGATCCGCTGCGCCATGCCCGCACCACCCGGGCCGACTGGATCGAGCGGGCCCTCATCGCCCCCTACTATGTGAACTATCACTGCGAGCACCACATGTTCATGCATCTGCCCTGCTGGTCGCTGCCAAGGGCCCACGCCCTGCTGACGGCCAAGGGAACCACGGCGCGGATGGAGGTCCGCACGGGATACCTGAACGTGCTGGCCTCGGTGTCCCGCAAGCCCGAAGCCGCCACCGCCGGCGCTTCGTGAGCGCGGAACCCCGGATCGCGGACAGCCGGGCCTTCATCCTTGCCAATACCCGTCTCCAGCGCCCGCCCCACGCGCCGGAGCTGCAGCTGTGGCTCGCCGACGAGGTCACGCCCATCTGGCGCATGACCGAGGAGGAGCTGGGGGCGCTCGGCCTGCCTCCCCCCTTCTGGGCCTTTGCCTGGGCGGGGGGGCAGGCCCTGGCCCGCTATCTGCTGGACCACCCGGACGAGGTCGCCGGACGCACGGTCCTGGACTTCGCCACGGGCTCGGGTCTCGTGGCCATCGCTGCCCTGCGTGCCGGCGCGGCATCGGCCACCGCCTGCGACATCGATCCGTTCTGCGCCGCCGCCGTGGCCCTGAACGGGGAGGCCAATGGGGTGGCCATCACCTTCCTGGGCGACGACCTGCTGGATCATCCGCCGCCCGGTGTGGATCTGATCACCGCCGGCGACATCGCCTATGAGGGGCCCCTGGCCGCCCGGGTCCGCCTCTGGCTCGAGGCCGCGCGGGCTCAGGGGACACGGGTGCTGGTGGGAGACCCCGGCCGTACCTATTTCGATCCCAAGGGTCTGGTTCCCCTTGCCGAATACCGGGTCGAGACCACCCGCGAACTCGAGGACATGGAGATCAAGCGCACGGGGGTCTGGGCGCTGCCCTGATCGCCGTGGTGCGCGCTCCGCGGCGGTTGGTCGCAGGGGACGAGGCTTGTGGCGGGAAGACGGGCGCGCGAGAACAAAATAAGAACATTGGGGATTGCAGATGACAGGGCCGGGCGGACTGGACGGGCGGATCGACTATGTGGAAATCCCCGGCGATGAGATGGGGCCGCTGAAGGCCTTCTACGGCGGAGTGTTCGGCTGGCGCTTCACCGATTACGGCCCCGACTATTCCGGGTTCGACGGGGGACTGGATGGGGGTCTGGCAACGGATCCGGGGGAGCGGACCGTCGCCCCCCTGATCGTGATCCGTGTGGTCGATCCTGAGGCGATGCTCGAGCGGGTCGTGGCCGCGGGTGGGTCGGTAACGCGGCCGATCTTCCATTTTCCCGGCGGTCGGCGGTTCCACTTCCGGGATCCGGCGGGAAACGAGCTGGCGGTCTGGACGACGGAGGAGGCACCGCCCGCAGCATGATCGGGCGCCGACAGCGCCGGACATCCCGCGGCGGGTGAAGTCTTTCTCGAAGGACGCAGCACCCTGCCCCGGACTCTCGCCTCCGGACCCTCGCCTCCGGACTCTCGCCGCCGGACTCTCGCCGCCGGACTTTGGCCCTCCGGAGTTTTTACCCGAGGGATCTCTCATCCGGCCTTTGGCCCTCGGACTTTTACCCACGGGATCTCGCCCTCGGACTCTCGCCCTCGGACTCTCGCCTCGGGACTCTGGCCCTCCGGACTCTGGCCTCCGGTCAGTGCGGCTTGATGGCGTCCTTCTTCTCGCCCTTCAGCTGGGCGATCAGGACGTTGATGTCCCCATGGGCGTTGTCGAGGGTCGAGACGAAGTCCTGCTGCTCCGTCACGGCCAGCCAGACGCCCTCGACCTGCACATCCACGGCGCGCCAGCGGCCGTCGTCGCCCTTCAGCACGCGCCAGAGCACCTTCAGGGGCTGCTTGGTCTGGCCGCCGACGACCTCGCTGGTGACCACCACGTCCCCGGGTTTCCGCACGATGGAGCCCGCCACCCGCAGGGTCTCGCCCTTGTAGGCCCCCAGGCGGCTCTCATAGACCGTATTGGCGAACTCGCGGAAGGCGACGGAAAAATCCCGGAACTGGGCGTCGGTCAGGCTGCGCCGGTACTTGCCCAGCACATAGCCAGTGATCTTCGGCACGTCCGCCACTTCGTCGATGAGGGCGCGGAAGGTCTTTTTCTTGGCTTCCACCGAGATCGACTTGTCCCCCAGGACGGCCAGGACCTTGTTGGCTTCGGACAGGACGAAGGCCTCGGCGGCCGGGTCGCGCTCGGCTCTGGCGGACTGGGCCGTGGCGGGCGTTGCCTGCGTGGCCAGGGCCAGCGTGGCCAGGGCCAGCGCGGTCAGGCTCCCCGCGGCCGGGGCGACGGCCGCTGTCATCAGGGCCAGCAGGGCCGTGCCGGTGGCCGCCAGGGTCGCGGTGCGCGGCAGCGGACGGGTGGCGGCACGGGACAGCGGACGCGAGGCAGGAGCGGAAAAGCGGGTCATGGGGTCCGTCACGAAAAGGTTGGGAGGGGCGTCGGAGAGCGGGGCCTCAGTCGCCGGCATGGGGGCGGGGGGCGGGTGCCGGATGGGCCGGGCCGACCGTCGCCGGGGCGTCAGGGGTGAAGTCGGGCAGGTCCTGGACATCCTCGGGCCTGTCGCCGCGGATGAAGGCCCGGCGGTTCTGGATCCAGACGGACCGGGTCGCGGCATAGGGATCCGTCGCCGAACGGTCGAGGTCCTTCAGGTCCTTGTCCAGGCGAACCCGGGTATCCAGGGCGTTCGTCCCGATCACGGTCAGCTTCACGGCAAGGTCCCCGTCGAACCGGGCATAGTTCAGCGGGTCGATGGCCGTGTTGATCACCAGGCCGACCGCATCCCGCACGCTCGAGGGACCGAAGACCGGCAGGTACACATAGGGCCCGGCCCCGACGCCGTAGCGACCCAGGGTCTGGCCGAAGTCGGCGCGATGACGATAGATGCCCATCTGGCTGGCCACGTCGAACACCCCCAGCACGCCGACGGTGGTGTTCACCGCAAAACGCACCGCCGTCTCGCCGGCCGGGTGTGGCTGCACCTGCATCACGTCGTTCAGGAAAATTACCGGCGACCCGAGATTGGCCAGCACATTGTGGACGCCTTCCCGTGCTTCCCGGGGGAGGGCCCGGCGGTAGCCCATGGCGGCGGGCCGGACGATGGCGCGGTCCAGTCCCTTGTTGAAGCCGTAGACCCCCCGGTTCCATCCCTCGATCGGATCATGGATGCCGCCCGGCGTGTCGCCGCCGGCCGTGGCCAGACCGACAGGGGCCACACCGACAGGGGCCAGGGTCGATCGCTCCTCACTGCCGGAGGCGGCGGGTCCGGCGGGGTCCGCAAGGGCGGGCAGGGCCAGCCCGACCGCCAGGCCCATCACCGACGCCGCGACCGACAGCACGGCCGGGCGGTGGAGGCGGCCATGCCGGTTCGCGAAAGGAACGGTCGTTGAGCGCATGGGGGCGGGTTCCGATTGAGACGCGACGATGGATGGCGGCCCGGGACGCGTTTCCGTCCCCGGCTAACTGTGATCCGGTGCAGGCGAAATCAAGGCGATTGCAGCAGAAATCCCGAATTTTAGACCCTATCGTTCGCACGATTCCACCACCGTGGCGATAAGGCCGCAGTCTGTGGCGAACACCCGTCCGGCCGGATGGATTTCGGGGTTCCATGGGATCGGTTGCGGGAGAATTATCTTTACATAAAGGCATAAAGATATCTTTATATGACTTGGAGATTGGGAGGCCCTCATGAGCCTGGGCGCACAGACGGTGGTGGAGATGCTGCGTGCGGCGGGGGAACCCACCCGCCTGCGCATCCTGACCCTGCTTGCCCGGGACGAACTGGCGGTGATGGAACTCGGCCAGATCCTGGACCAGAGTCAGCCCCGGGTCTCCCGCCATCTCAAGCTTCTGACCGAAGCCGGTCTGGTGGAGCGGTTTCCCGACGGGGCCTGGGTCTTCTATCGGGTGGCGACCACCGGGACAGGGGCGTCCGCGGCGACCCGCCTGCTGTCCCTGCTGGACCCACAGGACCCGACCCTGCTGCGGGACCTGGAACGCCTGGAGACGGTGCGGCGCACGCGGTTGGCGGAAGCTGCGGCCTATTTCGCCCGAAATGCCGCCCACTGGGACCAGATCCGGTCCCTGTACGTGTCCGAGGTCGATGTGGAGCGGGCCATCGAGGGCGCCGCCGGGCCGGGCCCCTTCCGCCGGCTGATCGACCTTGGCACGGGCGCCGGTCGGATGCTGACCCTGCTTGGCCCGCGGGCGGAGCATGCGTTGGGTCTCGACCTGTCCCACCAGATGCTGAACGTGGCCCGGAACCACCTGGCGGAAGCCGGGCTGGATCGGGTGGAGGTACGGCACGGGGACATCTTCGCCACCGGCCTGTCCGACGGCTGCGCCGATCTCGTGGTCGTGCACCGGGTGCTGCACTTCCTGTCCGAACCCGCCGCGGCGGTGGCGGAGGCGGCCCGGCTGGTGGCCCCCGGCGGGCGTCTGCTGATCGCCGACTTCGCGCCGCACACCCATGAGGCCCTGCGACAGGCACACCAGCACCGGCGCCTGGGCTTTTCCGACGAGGAGATCGCCCGCTGGATGGAGGCCGCCGGCCTGACCTGCGAACCCCCCGTCGCCCTGCCGCCCCACGGCCCCGCCGCTGACAATGACGCCGACATCGACCGGGCGGACGGTGCTGCGGGCCTGACCGTCAAGATCTGGCGCGCCGTCCGGACCGTCGCCCGCAACCGGAGCGCTGCATGACAGAGCCCCTCGTCCGTGACCGCCTTCCCTCCGCCGTCGGCCCGGTGGCCGGTCTGGCGCGCAACCCCGGCCGCCCGCCCCGGGTGTCCTTCGAGTTCTTTCCGCCGAAGACGGAGGAAATGGAGGAGAGCCTGTGGTCGGCGGTGCGTCGGCTGGAGCCCGTGGGCCCCAGCTTCGTGTCCGTCACCTACGGCGCCGGCGGCTCCACGCGGGAGCGCACCCACCGCACGGTGAAGCGGATGGTGGACGAGACAGGGCTGAAGCCCGCCGCCCATCTGACCTGCGTCGACGCCAGCCGCGCCGAGGTGGACGAGGTGATCCGTGACTACTGGTCGGCCGGCGTGCGCCACATCGTGGCCCTGCGCGGAGACCCGCCAGGGGGCGTCGGCGGAGCCTATGTTCCGACTGCGGACGGTTATGCCAATGCTACGGAACTGACCGCCGCCATCCGCCGCATCGGTGACTTCGAGGTCAGTGTCGGCTGTTATCCCGAGGTCCAT
Source organism: uncultured Caulobacterales bacterium (assembly GCA_903874895.1). Lineage (GTDB taxonomy): Bacteria > Pseudomonadota > Alphaproteobacteria > Caulobacterales > Caulobacteraceae > CAIMFV01. The sequence continues at coordinate 18,565 of CAIQUG010000109.1, forward strand.
CCCGAAGGGTCCGCCGCCCATGACCTGGACGTGCTGAAGGCCAAGGTGGACGCCGGCGCCACCCGGGCGATCAGCCAGTTCTTCTTCGACATCGACGGCTTCCTGCGGTTCGTCGACCGGGTCCGTGCCGCCGGGATCACCATCCCGATCCTGCCCGGCGTCATGCCCGTGACCAACTTCAAGGGGCTGGTCCGCATGGCCGGCGCCACCGG
>CAIQUG010000110.1 GCA_903874895.1 uncultured Caulobacterales bacterium
ATCGACGCCGGTCAGGGGGGTGATCCGCGCTTCCAGCTCCGGCAGCGGCATGCCGTTGTCCATGGCGACGAAGGCGGCCTTCAGCCGGGCGGCATCGGCCAGGATCTGATCCGGTGCCAGCTGGGCCGCCTGGTCGAACATCGCGATGGCGTCCGCGAACTTCTTGTCGGCGACGCGAAGCGCCCCCTCCTGCATCAGGGCCAGGGTGCGGTAGCCGCGGGGGCCGTCCTTCGCCACGGTGCTGAACTCGGTCTCGGCCTTGGTCCGGTCCCCGGCGGTCACGGCGTCGAGACCCCGGTTGTAGGCTTCGGACGCGCTGGCCTGCAGGCTGGACTGGTGCTGGTCCCAGCCCCACAGGCCCAGTGCCAGCAACAGCGCGACGCCGGCGGCACCGGCGGCGAACGGCCAGCTGCGCTTGGCGATGGCGATGTAGCGGTCCGAACGGAGCTGCTCTTCGACTTCTTCAAAAATATCAGCCACGCGCGCTCGGCTCCACTCTGGACAGGATCAGGTCACTTGCAAGGTCCGCCGGCCCAAGAGTCCCGCCGGGGCCGCGGCAAACTATCGTCGTTGTCTTCCGCGGGCAATGCGCCTTGGAAAATCCCTTGGACGCCCCCCCGTCTCGACGATCCACGTCCCGGCACCGTGGCGAAAATGGGGCCGAGCGGTCCCCGGTCAGCCGCGACGGCGGCACCGAGCCCGATTCCCGCTCAGAACTCCTCCAGCGCCCGCGTGGCCAGCAGCGCTGCGGCCACCGCCAACAGGCCCAGCACCAGCCAGATCACCTCGATGCCGACCGACGGGAACCGGAGCCCCCAGGATTGCCCGAGCAGGGCCAGCACATCCGGTGCGCTGCTGGCGGTCTGCTGCGCCACATTGACCGATGCGTGACTGGCAGACAGCAGCCGTCCGATCAGGTTGCCGCCGAGACCCTGGCCAGCGGCAACCAGGCCGCCCCCCAGACCCAGCACGCCGATCACCATCCGCCGCAAGCCCCAGCCCCGGTCCAGCCGCGCCTCCACCCGGCGGGCGAAGGCAGCCTGGTCGGGAAAGGGCGGATGCTCGGCGAACATCCGGGCCAGTTGCGCGTCGAATTCCTGGTCAGCCATGCGCCAGCCTTCCTTCGTCCGGGTCCGGCAACGGGGCGGCATCGTCGGCGGCCATCCGTCGCTTGAGTTTTTCAAGGGCGCGCTTCACGTGGGATTTCACGGTACCCAGGGGCGCGCCCGTCGCCTCTGCCGCTTCTGTGTGGCTGAGACCGGCCCCGTAGCACAGGGACACATACAGCCGCTCGGGTCCGCTGAGGCCCTTCAAGGCCTGATCCAGGTCTAGACGCCGATCCGTGAGCCCGTCCGCCCCGGTTTCGTCCGCCTGCTCAGCCCCCTCCGGCGCGGGATCCAGCTCCGCCCGACGCCGCCAGCGCTTGATATAGAGCCGCGCGGCGATGCGCTTCACCCAGCCCGCGAACGAGCCCTCCCCGCGGAAGTCCGTGATCGCCTCGAACGCCGCCAGAAAGGCGTCCTGGGCCAGGTCATCGGCCAGGGTGGGGTCAGCGCCCATGCGCCGCAACAGGGCGCGGACGGCCGAGCCGTGGCGTCTTGCCAGTTCGCCAAAGGCCTGGCGATCGGCTGTCATGGCCAGCTGCGCCAGCTCCACATCGTGGAGACCGGTCAGCGGCTTGGTGGGCGCGACCTGCGCGCCGGGCGGACCCCCCATCGGGCCGTCTCCTGAATGGCGGCCCGGATCAGCCGCGGGACTTGCCGCGAGTCAGGAAGTAGATGATCAGGTAGGCCAGCCCCACGAAGCCCGGGAAGCAGGCGAAGCCCATGAACGCACCGGTCGTGTCGTTGGAAGAGTCGTAATAGTAGAAAGCGCCGCCCGCAGCGAGCAGGGCGAAGGCCCAGGCCATCCAGAACAGTCCGCGACGCAGATCCCGCTCCGGCCCGTAGGTGGGCTTCTGCGGACGGGGATCGGAGGTCATCATGGCCAGCAGCTCCGGCTGCACGGTCTGCCCGCGCTCATAGGCCGCGCGCAGGGTCTCCTGCAGCTGGGTGCGTTCCTTGTGCCGGAAGTAGCGGTTCCCGACGACGATCGCGCCGATCATCAGGAACAGGACAATGGGCACCAACTCGCCCGTGACTTCAGCAACATCGTGTCCAGCGGTCATCTCAATCTCCGTATGTTCTGGCGGTCCGTCGCGGTCCCGGCGGCGGCGTCATCCTGTGGCAAGCCTCGATCACCGACGCTCTCCCTATGTCAGAGGCCGATCAAGACCCCTTTGGATGCGAAAGACCTCATGAATTCTTTGTAAGGTCTTCCGGACGAGCATCGCCGGACCGTCCCGGGCCGTTGCGTGGGGCCTGTCGGTCGCCACAGACGCATATCCTGCCCCTCGATGTTATTGTTTGGGTCACCAGAAGTTGCTAGTGATAATCGCTCGCGACAATGAGTGCCTGTATCCCCCGTGAAGTCCTCCCCCGACCCATCGCTCCCGCTCCCGTCAGATCCGCCGATCGGTGTTGCCGTCGACGGGCTGGTGTCCCTGGCCGATGGCCGTCGGGGACTGCGCGGGACCATTGCCACAGTGGGTGCGCCGACGCTCGAAAATGCCACATTGCAGTCGGATGAGCTCGAGCGGCGGCTGCTCGAAATGGGCTTCGTGGAAGGCGCTCGAGTCGAGATCCTGCATGAGGGCTTCATCGGACGCGACCCGATCTGTGTGCGGCTGGATGACATGCGCGTGGCGCTGCGCCGCCGGGAGGCCCGCAACGTGATGGTGCGGAGGGATGCAAACTCATGACCCATGCTTCCGCAGCCCCTTCGATCCTGGTGCCGCCCGCCGAGGCCGCCGCCGATCGGCTGCGGGTTGCGCTGGTCGGCAATCCGAACTCTGGCAAGACCGCGATGTTCAACGCCCTCACCGGCGCCCGGCAGAAGGTCGCCAACTATGCGGGCGTGACGGTGGAGCGGAAGGAAGGACGGATCCTGTCCCCCGGCGGCCGCACGACCGTCGTGCTGGACCTGCCCGGAACCTATTCCCTCCGGGCCCGCAGCCCCGACGAAGTGGTCACCCGTGACGCTGTGCTCGGTCGCCTGGCGGGAGAGGTTCCGCCGGACGTGGTGATCTGCGTCGCCGACGCCACCAATCTGCGCCTGGTCCTGAGACTGGCGCTGGAGCTGAAGGCCGTGGGTCGTCCCACCGTCCTCGCCCTGAACATGATCGACATTGCCCAGCGACAGGGCCTCGACATCGACACCGACCGGCTCTCCGCGGAGTTGGGCATGCCCGTGGTCGGAACGGTCGCAACGCGCCGCCGGGGCATTTCCGAGCTGGTCACCGCGGTGGAGGCCAGGGCCGATGCCGAGGCCGCCGCCGGCCGTTCCAATCTCGGAGAGCACGGCTGGACCGAACCCTCTGCCGCGGAAATCCGCCATCTGCATCGGGAGGCCGAGCGGATCCTGAAAGCCTGCGTCCGCCCGCCCCGGCGACCGGATACCTGGACCGGGCGGATGGACGACGTTCTGCTGCATCCGGTCTGGGGGATCGGCATCCTGCTGACCGTCCTCTTCCTGATGTTCCAGGCCGTGTTCACCGGCGCCAAACCGGTGATGGACCTGATCACGGCGGGCTTCGACGCCCTCTCCGCCCTTGTGGCGCAGGGGCTGCCCGACGGTCTTCTGCGCAGCCTCATCTGCAAGGGGGTGATCGCCGGCGTGGGCAGCGTGGTGGTCTTCCTGCCGCAGATCCTGATCCTGTTCCTGTTCATCATCCTGCTGGAGGACGTGGGCTACATGGCCCGCGCCGCCTTCCTGCTGGACCGGATCATGGGGGGCGCAGGCCTGCATGGCCGGGCCTTCATTCCCCTGCTGTCGAGCTTTGCCTGCGCCATTCCCGGCATCATGGCCACCCGGGTGATCGACAACCGGCGGGACCGGCTGACCACCATCCTGGTGGCGCCGCTGATGACCTGCTCGGCCCGGATTCCCGTCTACACCCTCATCGTCTCGGCCTTCGTACCCGCGCGACAGGTGCTGGGAGGCCTCAGCCTGCAGGGCCTGGTGTTCTTCGGCCTCTACGCCACCGGCATGCTGAGCGCCCTGATCGTGGCCTGGGCCGTTCGCAAGGTCTTCTGGCGCAGTGCCAGCGAGCCTTTCCTGATGGAACTGCCCTCCTACAAGGTGCCCGATCCGGCCAATGTGCTGCGCAATGTGGCCCTGCGCGGGCACATCTTCCTGCGCCGGGCGGGCACCACGATCCTGTCGATGATGGTGCTGATCTGGTTCCTGTGCACCGTCCCGGGCCCGCCCGTCGGTGCCGCCGGCCCGGCCATCGACTACAGCTTCGCCGGCGTGATCGGCCATGCCATCGAGCCCCTGCTCGCGCCCATCGGCTTCTCGTGGCAGATGAGCGTCGCCCTGATCCCCGGCATGGCGGCGCGGGAAGTGGCGGTGGGGGCGCTGGGCACGGTCTATGCCGTCTCCGGCGGCGAAGAGGCCAGCGGCGTGCTGGGGGCGAGCCTCGCCCACCAGTGGTCCCTCGCCTCGGCTCTGGCCTTCCTCGCCTGGTACGTGTTTGCACCCCAGTGCGCTTCCACCCTCGCCGTGGTGAAGCGGGAGACCAATTCCTGGCGCTGGCCGATCATCATGTTCGGCTACATGACCGGGCTGGCCTATGTGGCCGCGTTCGTCGTCTATCACACCGCCGTGGCCCTGGGCGCGGGCTGACCCGATGGCACAGACCCTGATCACCTACCTGATCGTCGCCACCGCCGCCGGCTGGACCGCATGGTCCCTGCTCCTGCGGGGCTGGGTCGCGCGACGCCGGTCGGCCCGGAGCATCCCCCGGCCGTCGGCGGAAAAGACCCCGGCCAGCTGTGGCCCGGACTGCAGTTGCGGAAGCTGAGGCCCGCCGACCCCGCGGCATGGCCGTCCTGCCGGCCGCTCAAAGACGCAGACGAAGACGAAGAAGCGCGCCGGACGAACCGACGCGCTTCCCCAAGGCACTCATACGCATACGCAGACCGGTACGGAACGCCCGTGGCCGGACTACAGGGTCTTAGCGGAACAGGCTGAGCAGCCCGGTCTTGGACGAATTGGCGATCGACAGGGCCTGCACGCCAAGCTGCTGCTTGGTCTGCAGGGCCGTGAGGTTCGCGCTTTCCTTGGCCACGTCCGCGTCCACCAGGTTGCCGACGCCCTGGGTGAGGGTGTCCTGCAGATTGCTGATGAAGCTGAGGTGCGTGGTCAGGGCGTTGGACGCCGTACCCAGCGTCGCCACTGCCGCGTTGGTCTTGGTGATGGCGGTGTTCACCGCGGACAGGAACGTGCCGGCCGTGGTGGCGGTGGAGAACACGGTGCCGAGGGCGCCGAGATTGGCACCGCCGATCGACAGGTCCTG
>CAIQUG010000111.1 GCA_903874895.1 uncultured Caulobacterales bacterium
TCGGGGTTTTCCGCCGGTGCAGCAGAGACCTGACCGGCGGCGGCTGCACAGATCAGGGCGATGGCCAGGCGCTCGGCAATCCGATGACGGCGGGATGTTCGGTGCATGGGGGGCCTTTTCCAGAAGCGAAGCCAGAACCCGGGGTGGAACCCGCAAGGACCCTCCGATCGCTCGCGAAGGGTGGCATGAGAACGAAAGGCTAGTGGAAGTCTCGTCGACCCGGAAGAGGCACCTTCCAATCCAGCAGATCGGCCCCATTTCCGAGGGCACGGGCAGTCTGGAAGCGTACGCATGGCAACGGCAGTGGTAATCGGGGCGACCGGCGGCATCGGCGGGGCCCTCGTGGAGGAACTGGTGCGTCGGGGCGCGCATGACCGGATCCTGGCCCTGAGCCGTCACCCGATGGCCCCGGCGGCCGCGGGCATTGTCTCGGCGCGCCTGGACCTGAAGGACGAGGCGAGCATCGCTGCCGCCGCCGCGCAGGTCGAGGAAGCGGATCTGGTCATCGTCGCCACCGGAATCCTGCAGACGGGGGACCTGCGACCGGAACGCAGCTATCGCGCCCTGGACGCCGAGACGATGCTGGAGAGCCTGCGGATCAATCTGGTCGGCCCGGCCCTGGTGGCCAAACACTTCCTGCCGCGACTGCCAAGGACCCGCCGGAGCGTGTTTGCCGCCCTGTCAGCCCGCGTCGGGTCGATTTCCGACAATCGCCTCGGCGGATGGCACAGTTATCGCGCCTCGAAGGCCGCCTTGAACATGACTCTCGCCAATCTGGCGATCGAGCTGGCGCGGGAGCGGCCTCAGGCCATCTGTGTCGGGCTGCACCCCGGAACCGTGGACACGGGGCTGTCCGCGCCCTTCCAGCGTGGTCTTGCCAGTGGCCAATTGTTCACGCCCGCCTATTCGGCCCTGTGCCTGCTGGATGTGATCGCCCGCCTTTCTCCGGACGACAGCGGCCACGTGATGGCCTGGGACGGCTCCCGGATCGCGCCCTAGGGGCGTCGGCTATTGAACCGACCTGTCAGCAGGCACATATCTGCGCGGAAGGCCCGGCACGCCGCCCTATTGGGTGCCGAATGGTCTGCATAAGTCGCTTGCTGCAAGGACTTGAGACCCATGACGACCCGGACGATCCTGTTCGATAGCCCCTTCCTGCTCGGGTTCGAGCATACCCGCGCCCTGATCGAGCGGGCGGCCAAGGCGGCGGCTGACAGCTACCCCCCCTACAATGTGGAGCAGACGGGCGAATCCCGTTTCTGCATCACCCTCGCCGTGGCAGGCTTCTCGCCGGACCAGCTCAGCGTCACCGTGGAGGACAACCAGCTCGTGGTGTCCGGCAAGCGGGAGGGGGACGGTCGCGGCGACGCGGCCTATCTCCACCGAGGCATAGCGGCCCGTGGCTTCATGCGAAGCTTCGTGCTGGCCGATGGCATGGAGGTCGAGGGTGCCGCCCTCGAGCACGGACTGCTTCACATCGACGTGGTGCGGCTGGAGCCCGAGCGCCATGTCCGCCGGATCGCGATCCGCAGCGCCGGCTGATCCGGCTCATCCCGATACCCATAACGAGGAGGTGGTCATGACGACGCCCGAAATCCGTTCCCAGTTTCCCCTCAGCAACGAGGCCTTCGCCGCCCTGGGTGCGCCCCAGCTGGTCTATGTCCGCAGCATGACCGCCGCGGACGCCCTGGCCGACCAGCCCAATGCGGTGGAGGCGGCAGAACTGTTGCCCGGCCAGATCGTCTATGTGGTCCACCGGGCCGATGGCGTTCGCCTGGCCGTCGTCTCCGACCGGGATCAGGCCTACGCTGCGGCCCTGGCCTACGATCTGGCACCCGTTTCGGTTCACTGACCGAGAGGAAGAGCGCAGGGAAAAGGGCCCGGTCGCCAAGTGCGGCCGGGCCCCTTTTTTGTCTTGCCGCCGGGACGTGACCGGTGACCGGCACGCCCTACAGGGTGCGCTGGATCGTCTCGACGGTGAAGCATTCGATCTGGTCGCCGGCCTTCAGGTCCTGGAAGTTCTGGAAGGCCATGCCGCATTCCTGACCAACCTGGACCTCGTTCACCTCGTCCTTGAAGCGCTTGAGCGTCTGCAGGGTGCCCATTTCCTGGATCACCACGTTGTCGCGGATGATCCGGACCTTGGCGCCCTTGCGCACCACGCCTTCGGAGACCTTGCATCCGGCGATGCGGCCGATCTTCGAGATATCGAAGGTCTGGAGCACGTCGGCATTGCCGAGGAAGGTTTCCCGCTGGATCGGTGCCAGCATTCCGGACATGACGCCTTTGATGTCGTCGATCAGGTCGTAGATGATGGCGTAGTAACGGATCTCCACGCCTTCCCGCTCGGCCAGGTCCCGCGCCTGACGCGACGCGCGGACATTGAAGCCGAGGATGGAGCAGTTGGCACCCTTGGCCAGCAGAACGTCGCTTTCCGTGATCGCGCCCGCGGCGGAATGGATGACCCGGGCCCGGACCTCGTCGGTCCCCAGCTTGTCCAGGGCCCCCATGATGGCTTCTGCCGATCCCTGGACGTCCGCCTTGATGATCATCGGCAGTTCCGAGACCTTCTTGGTCTGGAGCTTGGCCATCATGTCCGCAAGGCTCGATCCCGCCGTGATGGGAGAGACGGCCTTGTCGCGCTTCACCCGTTCGCGATACTCGGTCAGCTCGCGGGCGCGGGCCTCGTTTTCGACGACGGCGAAGGTCTCGCCGGGATCCGGGGTCTGGTCCAGACCGAGAATTTCCGCCGGAGTCGACGGTTCCGCCGAGGTGACCTGCTCGTTCCGCTCGTTGATCAGGGCGCGGACACGGCCCCAGGCAGCGCCGGCCACGACAATGTCGCCGCGCTTCAGGGTGCCGCGCTTGACCAGGACCGTAGCCACCGGGCCCCGGCCCTTGTCCAGCTTGGACTCGATCACCACGCCCTCGGCGGAGCGATCCGGATTGGCCCGCAGGTCCATGACTTCGGCCTGGATCAGGATCGATTCCAGCAAGGTGTCGAGACCGGTCTTCTTCAGGGCGGAGACTTCCACCACCTGGGTTTCACCCCCCAGCGCCTCGACCACGATCTCGTGGCTCAGCAGCTCGTTGATGACCCGGGTCGGGTCGGCATCCGGCTTGTCGATCTTGTTGATCGCCACGATGATCGGCGCGCCGGCGGCCTTGGCGTGATGGATCGCCTCGATCGTCTGCGGCATCACGCCGTCATCGGCGGCCACCACGAGAACCACGATATCCGTCACATTGGCCCCGCGGGCCCGCATGGCGGAGAAGGCGGCGTGCCCGGGTGTGTCGAGGAAGGTGACCTTGTCGCCGGACTCCAGAGTGACCTGATAGGCCCCGATGTGCTGGGTGATACCCCCATGCTCGCTCGCGGCCACGCCCGCCGATCGCAAGGCGTCCAGCAGGGAGGTCTTGCCATGGTCGACGTGGCCCATGACCGCCACCACGGGCGGCCGGGTCAGCGTGTCCTCGACGCGATCATCCTCGGAGATGAACCCGGTTTCCACGTCGCTTTCCGAGACACGGGTGACGCTGTGACCGAATTCGGTGGCGATCAGCTCGGCCGTGTCGGCATCCAGGACGTCGTTGATGGTCAGCATGGCACCCTGACGCATCATGTACTTGATGATGTCGACAGCCCGGACGGCCATCCGCTGGGCAAGGTCCTGCACCGTGATGGCGTCGGGGATGACCACGTCGCGCACCACCTTCGGGCCGTCGAGGCCGCCGAGACCCCGCGCGCGCTTTTCCCGTTCCCGTTCCCGGGCGCGGCGAACCGATGCCAGGGAGCGCATGCGATCGTCGCCCCCCTCCTCACCGGCAGCGACCTGGATCGTCAGTCGACCTTCCCGGCGCTTGGGTTCGCCCTTCACACGGGAGACGGCCTTGGTGGCTTCGGCCTTCTTCGGGCCACCGGGCCCACCACGGCGGCGCGCGCCCTCCTCGTCATCCACCACCGGGGCGGGGCGACGGTCGTTGGCACGGGGCGGAGCGGACCGGGCGGTCTTGGTGATTTCCGGGGCGGAGGGGGCGGCGGCGGCACCCCGCATGGGCGGTCCGCCGGTGCGGGGCCCGGCCGGACGCGGGGCCAGTGCGGAATAGCGAACGGTCTCGCCGGGTGCCGGACGCGGGCGATCGCCGGCATAGGCCTGGCCAGCCGGGCGCGGACCGCGGTCGCCCGTCGGACGAGGTCCGCGGTCGCCATAGGTCTGGCCGGCGGGACGGGGCCCGCGATCGGCCATGCCACGATCCGGCATCGGCCGGTCCTGTCCCGGAGGACGGGCGGTCCGGTCCGGATAGGACGAACCTTCCCGTCGCGGTGCCTCGTAGACGCGGCCTTCCGGCGTCCGACCATCATTACGAGGGTCCTGACGGACCGGACGCGGGGCGGCCGGGGGCTCGTCTCGGCGGGGCTGGGACAAAACCGGGCGGATGGGGGCGGCCGGCGTGGATACGTCCGGGCTCGCGGCTGCGGCCGGACGAACCGCCGGCTCCATGGCGGCCGGGGGCACGGGTGCCGGAGCGGCGGCTTCCGGGGCGGGCGGTGCGGACTCCCGCGCGGCGGCTGCGGCTGCAGCGGCCTGGGCGCGGACGGTGGCCTCGCGGGCATCGACTTCGGCGCGTTGGCGCTCCGCTGCGACCCGGGCGGCGTCCAGGGCCCGCTGCCGTGCAGCCAGCTCGCCTTGCGACAGGTTCAGGGTCGAGCTCGCCGGCGGCGCGGTGGGTGCCGCGGGACGGGGCGGGGGCGCGGCTTCGACACGGGGTGGCGCGACCACCGGAGCGGCGGGGCGGCGCGCCTCGACCACGGGGCGTTCGCCTTCACGACGACGCTTGGTTTCCACCACGACGGTCTTGGAGCGCCCATGGCTGAAGCTCTGCCGCACGACCCCGGTATTGACGCCCGGCGCCCTCGGCTTGAGTGTCAGGGGCGCACGCCCGCCAGGCGTTGTGCCGCCAGGAGTTCCAGCACCGGGGCCGCCCTGGCCGCCGTCATTGTCGTTCGCGTCGCTCATCCGCTCGCTTTACTCATCGTCGTGCGCCCGAATTTGGGCGTCAGTCGCCAAGACATCAAAAGACCGCAGGAGCGCGCCCCGAAGGACGGGCACCTGAAGTCACCAATACGCCTACCGCCCTGACCGTCCGAACCATGACGGAGGGCGGTAAAGATCTTTCCCGTCCCGCCGTGCCGGGACACAGCGGTGACAACCGCCGTGCATCGACAGCGTCAGGGTTCCTCGCGCCCGGTCTCCAGACCGCCCTCAGGCCGGCCTTCGGACCACGTCTCGGGCGTCAGGGGACGAAAACCGGCCAATCGCTCGACGTCTTCCGTCCAGCTTTCGGCCCCTCTCCCCACGAGAAAGGCGAGGTGTATCACATTTCCAAGGCCCAAGGCCAAACTCAAATCGTCCGAGCTGAAGACGCCGATGGTGCGGGGCGGGCGCTTTCCATTGACGACCCGGCGCCGGACCGCCTGGGCGAGCTTGCGCCGCCCGTCAGGCGCCCCGTCGCTGGCCTCGATCAGCCAGGCGACCCGACCGCCATCGATCGCGGCCTCGACCTTGTCGAAACCGTAGGTAAGCGACCCGGCGCGGCGCGCAAGGCCCAGATGGTCCAGCAACCTCCGATGAAGAAGCGCCTCGACGCGGTCGGACAGGTCTGCGGATGCCGTGACCTTGGCCTTGGCGGAGCGGGAAAAGCCACCGCGTCGAACGGCCTCGTCGACAGCGGCGCGCTGGGCAGCCACCCACATGCCGCGACCGGGAAGACGGCGACCCACGTCCGGCGTGACCGATCCGTCCGGCCCGACGACGAAGCGTATCAGCCTGGCCTCCGGCATGACGGCACCAGACACCAGGTCGCGTCGCTCCCGCGAGGCTTCCCGATGGGTGCGAGGGCCGCCGTCCGCGGGGGTCGACGACGCCGGGGCCTCCGGCGAACTGTCAGGCGGGGACGTTGTCAGTTCGGTTCGTCTCCGAGGTCCTCGGCGTCGGCCTCCGGCGCTTCATCGTCGGCTTCCGGTTGCGCGAGGTCGGCGGCATCGATCCAGCCGGCCGCCACCCGGGCCCGCAGAATGATCGCCTCTGCGTCCTCGACCGCGAGATTGAAGTTTTCCAGGGCGCCGGGATTGCGGACCCGTTCGCCGCCCTTGCTCTCGAAGGCGCCGCGCAGCTCGTCCGTGGCGAGGTCCGCGAGGTCCTCGAGGGTCTTCACGCCGGCCTCGCCCAGGGCCACGGACATCGGCAGGGTCACACCCTCCACGTCGAGGACGGCGTCGTCGACCCCGAGTTCCCGACGGCGGGCATCCAGTTCGGCGGCTTCGCGCTCCAGGGCTTCACGGGCCCGGGTCTGCAGTTCCACCGCCGTGTCCTCGTCGAAGCCCTCGATGGAGGCCAGCTCGTTCTCGTCCACGTACGCGATGTCCTCGATGGCGGCGAAGCCTTCGGTGACCAGCAGCTGGGCAACCATCTCGTCCACATCCAGGGCTTCCTGGAACAGCTGTGTCCGCTCGGCGAATTCGCGCTGGCGGCGCTCGCTTTCCTGGCTCTCGGTGGTGATGTCGATCTGCCAGCCGGAGAGTTGGGACGCGAGGCGCACGTTCTGGCCGCGGCGGCCGATGGCCAGGGACAGCTGTTCGTCGGGCACCACCACTTCCACGCGGCCGTCATCCTCGTCCATGACCACCTTGGTCACTTCCGCCGGGGCCAGGGCGTTGACGATGAAGGTCGCCTCGTCCGGGCTCCACTGGATGATGTCGATCTTTTCGCCCTGCAGTTCGGCCACCACCGCCTGCACGCGGCTGCCGCGCATGCCGACGCAGGCCCCCACGGGATCGATGGATCCGTCATTGGAGATGACCGCCATCTTGGCGCGGCTGCCCGGATCGCGGGCAACGGCCCGGATCTCGATGACACCGTCGTACACTTCAGGCACTTCCTGGGCGAACAGCTTGGCCATGAAGCCGCCGTGGGCGCGGGACAGCATGATCTGCGGGCCCTTGGCCTCCCGGCGCACGTCGTAGATGTAGCATCGGATCCGGTCACCGATGTTGAAGTTCTCGCGCGGGATCGACTGGTCGCGGCGCATGATGCCCTCGCCACGGCCGAGATCGACGATGACATTGCCGTACTCGACGCGCTTCACCGAGCCGTTGATGATCTCGCCGACCCGGTCCTTGAACTCCTCGAACTGCCGCTCGCGCTCGGCCTCGCGGACCTTGTGGGTCACCACCTGGCGGGCCATCTGCGTCTGCACCCGGCCGAACTCGAAGGGCGGCAGGATTTCCTCGTAGGTCTTGCCGACATCCGCGTCGCGATACTTGCGGCGCGCTTCCGACAGGCGGACCATGCCCAGCAGCCCCTCGGTGTCCGCCTCGTCCTCGACGACGGTGATGTAGCGGGTGAGGGTCAGCTCGCCGGTGTTCGGGTTGATGTGTGCGCGGATGTCGTGCTCGGCCCCGTAGCGGGCACGGGCCCCCTTGGTGATCGCCTCCTCGATGGCGTCGATCACGACTTCCTTCTCGATCGACTTCTCGCGGGCGACCGCGTCGGCGATCTGAAGCAGTTCCAGCCGGTTGGCGCTGATGCCGGTAAGGGCCATGGTCAGGCGTCCTCATCTGAGTGGTTCGGGTGTGCGTCGTCGTCTTCATCGCCGGCCCCCAGGGCCAGCCGCTGTTCACGCTGCTCTGCGCCGCGCTTCAGCAGTTCGTCGGTGAGGCTGAGCTTGGCCTCGGTGATCCAGTCGAAGGGGATGACGGTCGTGTCTTCCTCGCCCTCGAGATCGATGCACACCGCCTCGTCCTCAATGCCGGCCAGGATGCCGCGGAAGCGCTTGCGGCCATCGGCGAGGCGATCCAGTTCCAGTTTGGCCTCATAGCCTTCCCAGGCCTCGAAGTCCTTCAGTCGCGTGAGGGGCCGGTCGATGCCCGGGCTCGACACTTCCAGCACATAGTCGCCGTTGATCACGTCCGCCGCGTCCAGGACGTCACCGATGGCGCGGGACAGGGTCGCGCAGTCGTCCACGTTCATCTCGCCGTCCGGCCGTTCCGCCATGATCTGCAGCGTCCTCCGCGCTGCCCCGCCCATCATGCGCAGGCGCACGACCTCGTAGCCCACGGACTCGGCCACAGGGTCCAGCAGTTCCAGCAGTCGACGGTCTTCCGGCGTCTTGCCGCGCAAGGCGGATCTCCAAGCAACAAAAAAGCGGCTGACCCGGAGGCCGCCGCTCGAAAGCCCCATCCAGGACCAACGATCGATGTGAAGGACTGTATAGCGCGTCCGGCACATGGAGGGAAGGGCTCGCAGTTTCTGGGGCCACGGAATATTCTGCCGCCCTCCAAGGGTTCATTAAGCAATCCGTGCGCTCCATGATGCCGTTCAGTGATGTCCCCCGGAGCGTGCATGTTTCTCCCCTCAAACCTCCCAAGGCCGCGCCCCGCAAGGGGTGCGCGGACTTGTGCCGGTGGCGTGGAAGGCTGACCATGCAGACGGCGGAGACCCGGCTGGCCCTCAGCACGGCCCATTTCGGGCGCCCTGGCGTCCTCACGCCCGCTCGCGCGAGACAGTTCGACGCGGAACTGAAGGGTGCCTTCGGGCTGGCGGCCGACGCCGGCATGACCATGATCGACACCTCCGCCGATGTGGCCGAGACCGAGGCCCTGGTGGGGCGTCTGGCCCCACGGGAGCGGCCGTTCCGGACGATCGCCAAGACCGCACCCGTCCATGGCGGTGTGGCCGCGGTCGTCGCCCGTGCGCGGCGGTCCCTGCGCAATCTCGGCGTTCCCCGGGCCTATGCCCTGGTGGTCAGCCAGGCGGAGGACCTGCTCGGACCGGATGGCGATGAGCTCTGGCGGGCCCTGGTGGATCTGCGCGAGGCCGGCCTGTTCGAGAAGATCGGCGTTTCGGCCCGGTCGGAGGATGCACCGGTGGCGCTGGCCCGTCGGTTCAAGCCGGATATCATGCAGCTGCCGGTCAGCCTGCTGGATCAGCGGCTTGTCGTCGGCGGCGAGCTGCAGACCCTGGCCGCACTGGGGGTAGA
>CAIQUG010000112.1 GCA_903874895.1 uncultured Caulobacterales bacterium
CGGCCGATGGCGTAGAACCGGTCGGCACGCTGCCGCAGGATGCCGTCCGGCGACAGCTTGAACAGGGCCTTCAGCTCTTCCTCGACGGCGTCGCCGACGGCCTTGATGGTCGCCTCCGGGTCGGAATGGGCCCCACCGGCGGGTTCCGGAATGATTCGGTCGACAATGCCGAAGCCGATCAGGTCCTGCGCGGTGATCTTCATGGCATTGGCCATGCGCGGGGCTTCCGCCCGGTCGCGGAACAGGATCGAGGAGCCCGCTTCCGGCGAAATGACCGAATAGATGGAATGCTCGAGGATCAGCACGCGGTTGGCTGCGGCGATCGCCAGGGCACCGCCCGATCCGCCTTCACCGACAATGGTGGCGACCATCGGGGTCGTCAGGCTGAGGCAGCGTTCGGTGGAGCGGGCAATGGCCTCGCCCTGGCCGCGTTCCTCGGCGCCGACGCCGGGATAGGCCCCGGCGGTGTCGACGAAGGTGATGACCGGAAGGCTGAACTGCTCTGCCATGTCCATCAGGCGCACGGCCTTGCGGTAGCCCTCGGGCCTGGCCATGCCGAAATTGTGCTTCAGGCGCGTGGTGGTGTCGTGGCCCTTTTCATGACCCATCACCACCACGGGCATGCCGCGGAAGCGCCCGAGGCCGCCGACCACCGCCTGGTCGTCGGCGAACTTTCGGTCTCCGCGAAGCTCCACGAACTCCTCGATGAGGCCACTGACATAGTCGACGAAGTGGGGGCGCTCCGGATGCCGGGCGACCTGGGTCTTCTGCCAGGGGTCCAGGCGCGCATAGGCCTCGCGGCGGAGGTCATCCACCCGATGCTTCAATGCCGCCAGTTCCTGATCGAACGCGCCGGGACCGGCGGTGTCAGAGAGCCTGGAAAGCTCTTCAATCTTGGCCTCGAGGTCGGCGATCGGACGCTCGAAGTCGAGGTAATGTCGTGTTGCGGCGGTCATGCCGTCCTGGGCTGCCGTTGGCGGAAGGGCCGGAAACTAGGCGCAATCGGGGCCAGTAGACAAGGGATCACGGCCACAAGGCCATCACAGCGATGTCATCGCCCCTTGCAAAGGCGCGCCACCAGGGGCTTAAGGCGCACGCCGAATGGCTGAACGGGAGCCCTTGATGCCGCTGCAAGACCGCCCAAGACTGCTGGAAGCCCTTGTCGTGACGACCCTCGAGGCCGGGGAAGAGGTCTGGCGTCACTTCCAGGGCCAGGTCGAGGTGATCACCAAGGCCGACCTGTCCCCGGTCACCGCCGCGGACCAGGCGGCCGAGGCGATCATTCTGAAGGCGCTGGCCGTTGCGGCCCCCGGCGTTCCCGTGGTGGCGGAGGAGGAGGCCGCCGCGGGCCGGATTCCCGACGTCTCCGGCGCGTTCTTCCTGGTGGACCCCCTCGACGGGACCAAGGAGTTCATTCGAAAGGGCAACGACTTCACGGTCAATATCGGCCTGATCGAGGGGGGCGTTCCGACGCTGGGCGTGGTCTACGCTCCCGCCCTGTCGCGGCTGTTTGCCGGGGACGTGATGTCGGGACTGGCCTGGACTGCCGATGTTGCCCCCGGGGCGACGGACACCCGCAAGCGCCGTCCGATCCGCGTTCGCCAGCATGGAGCCGGCCTGTGCGCCGTCGCGTCCAAGTCCCATGACACGCCGGGAACGGAAGCCTATCTCGCCGCCATCGGCTGCACCGACCGGGTTAGCATCGGGTCCTCCCTGAAGTTTGCCCTGCTGGCGGCCGGGGAAGCGGACGTCTACCCCCGACCGGCCCCGACGATGGAGTGGGATACCGCCGCCGGGGATGCCGTGCTCCGGGCCGCCGGGGGGCGGGTGTTCGATCTCGATGGCGCGCCCTTCAGCTATGGCAAGCCGCGGTTCTTCAACGAGGGCTTCGTGGCGACGGCCACCTTCAACGCGCCGCCGCTTCGCCCGTTCATGGGCGAGTGACGGACGTTCTTCCAGTTTTCCTAAACGGCGCGCCAGATCAAATGACGCGCCACGCGCCAGTGTTCCGCGCATAGAACGGCACCGTCCGATTGCTGCGCCTCGCCTGCGGGGCGCGGTGGCGCTATGGAGGGGTGTTGCAGCTCGAAACGTCTTCTGGGGGGCAGTCTCAAACGTGTCGGATCCTGATCTGTCCATCGCCGCCGGGACCGTTGCTGCGTCGCCGGAGCGCCTGACGCACCTTCAGCGGCTCGAGGCCGAAGCCATCCACATCATCCGCGAGACGGTGGCGGAATGCGAGCGCCCGGTCATGCTGTACTCCATCGGCAAGGACAGCGCGGCCATGCTGCACGTGGCCATGAAGGCCTTCCATCCGGCCAAGCCGCCGTTTCCGCTCCTGCACGTGGACACCACCTGGAAGTTCCGGGAAATGATACGCTTCCGGGATAGCCACGCGCGCAACCTCGGCCTGGAGCTGCTGGTCCATACAAATCCCGACGGGCTGGCCGCCGGGGTGGGGCCCTTCACTCATGGTTCGGCGGTACATACGGACATCATGAAGACCCAGGCCCTGAAGCAGGCCCTGGACAAGTATGGCTTCGACGCGGCCTTCGGCGGTGCCCGCCGTGACGAGGAGGCCAGCCGGGCCAAGGAGCGGATCTTCTCCTTCCGCAATGCTGCCCATGCCTGGGAGCCGAAGGCCCAGCGGCCGGAGCTCTGGCGCCTCTACAACGCCCGCAAGCACCGCGGGGAGTCCCTTCGGGTTTTCCCCCTGTCCAACTGGACGGAGCTGGATGTCTGGCAATACATCGCCGCGGAGAACATCCCCCTGCCGGACCTTTATTTCGCCGCCGAGCGTCCGGTCGTGGAACGGGACGGGACCCTGATCATGGTCGACGACGACCGCATGCCCCTGGCATCGGGCGAGACGCCGGAGATGAAGTCCGTGCGGTTCCGTACCCTCGGCTGCTATCCGCTCACCGGCGCGGTGGAGAGCACCGCCGCCACCATCCCCGCCATCCTGCAGGAGATGCTCACCTCCCGTACGTCGGAACGGCAGGGCCGGGTCATCGACCGGGACCAGGCGGCGTCGATGGAGAAAAAGAAGCGCGAAGGCTATTTCTGATGGGCGACGGATCGCTTCTGCACACCGACATCGATGCCTGGCTAGCGCGGCACCAGTCCAAGGACCTGCTGCGCTTCATCACCTGCGGGTCCGTGGACGACGGCAAGTCGACCCTCATCGGCCGTCTGCTTTACGATACCGGCGCGGTTCCCGATGACGAGATCGCGCGTCTCGAGCGGGACTCGGCCCGGGGCAGCGCCGGGGGGGAACTGGACTTCTCCCTGCTGGTGGACGGACTGGCGGCGGAGCGGGAGCAGGGCATCACCATCGATGTCGCCTACCGCTACTTCGCCACCGAGGCGCGGAAGTTCATCGTCGCCGACACCCCCGGCCACGAGCAGTACACCCGCAACATGATCACCGGGGCCTCGACGGCCGAGACGGCCGTGATCCTTGTGGACGCCCGGAAGGGGATTCTCACCCAGACCCGTCGCCACAGCTATCTCGTATCCCTGGTGGGAATCCGGCGGGTGGTGCTGGCCATCAACAAGATGGACCTGGTGGACTTCGATCCGGGGGTGTTCCAGCGGATCGTGGCGGACTACGAGGCCTTTGCCCGTCCGCTGGGGTTCGACGCCATTACCCCGATCCCCATCAGCGGTCGGGACGGGGACAACATCGCCCTGATCAGCGCCCGCACGCCCTGGTACGACGGCCCGACCCTCCTGGGCTATCTCGAGGCCGTTCCCCTGGCTGCCGACACGCTGGCGGGCCGGCCGTTTCGCATGGCCGTGCAGGGGGTTGTCCGCCCGGACCTGAACTTCCGGGGATTTTCCGGCCAGATCTCCGCCGGAGTGATCCATGTCGGGGACGAGGTGCGGGTCTGTCCGTCCGGCCGGACCAGCCAGATCGCCCGGATCATCAGCGGGTTCGGTGATCTGGATACGGCGCGGGCCGGGCAATCCGTGACCGTGACCCTCGCCGATGAGGTCGATGTCAGTCGTGGGGATGTGCTCGCCGCCGCCGGGTCACCTCCGGAATCCGCCGAGCGGTTCGTGGCCACCCTGGTCTGGATGGACGAGCAACCTCTGGTCATCGGCCGCAGCTACTGGCTGAAGGTCGGCGCGCGGACCGTGGCGGTGGTGGTGACCGGGATCGATCATCGGGTCGACGTCAATACCCTGGAGCACCATCCGGCCACCCGGCTGGAACTGAACGAGATCGGGGACGTGGCCTTGCGCCTGGACCAGATCACGCCCTTCGACCCCTACGAGGCCAATGTCGATACCGGCGGCTTCATCCTGATCGACCGGGTCACCAACGCCACCATTGCCGCGGGCATGCTTCGCAGTGCCGAGCGCCGGGCGGACAACATCCACTGGCACGCCCAGACGGTCGACAAGACCGCCCGCGCCCGACTCAAGGGCCAGCGATCCGCCGTGCTGTGGCTGACCGGTCTGTCCGGTGCGGGCAAGTCGACGCTGGCCAACCGGATCGAGCAGCGGCTGCTGGCCGAGGGGCGGCATACCTACATCCTCGATGGCGACAATGTCCGGCACGGGCTGAACAAGGACCTGGGCTTCTCCGAGGCGGACCGGGTGGAGAACATCCGGCGGGTGGCCGAAGTGGCCAAGCTGATGGCCGATGCGGGGCTGATCGTGCTGGTGGCCTTCATCTCCCCGTTCCGGGCCGACCGGGAACTGGCCCGCAGCCTCATGGAGCCCGGCGAGTTCGTCGAGGTGTTCGTCGACGCACCGCTCGCCGTGGCCGAGGCACGGGACCCCAAGGGCCTATATCGCAAGGCCCGGGCCGGGGAACTGAAGAACTTCACCGGGATCGACAGTCCCTACGAGCCGCCGCTGCAGCCCGAAGTGCACATCGACACCACGCTCACGAGCCCCGATGCCGCCGCCGACCGGATCGTGCGGCTCATCGAGCAGCGGGGCCTGCCGGGGGTCGACGGGGACGGAATCTAGCCGCTCGCCGGACTAGACGTCGGCGAAGGTTCCGGCGCGCTTCTCCATGGCCGACATCACCGCCTCGATCTGGTTGGGGGAGCCGATGAGGGCTCCCTGTTCGACGGATTCGGCCTTGAGGATCGTGGCCGGATCGGCGTCGGCCGCCACGGCGAACAGGCGCTTGGCGGCGCGGATGGCATGGGGATTGCGACCGGCGATCTCCCGGGCCAGGGCCATGGCGTCGCCATGGGGGTCCGCGCAGACCCGGGTGGCCACGCCCAGCGAGACGGCTTCCGCACCATTGAAGATGCGCCCGGAGTAGCAGAGCTCCCGCGCCAGGTCGTCGCGGACGAGGCCGCGGAGCAGGACCATGCCGGCCATGTCCGGCACGAGGCCCCATTTGATCTCGAGGATCGACATCTTCACGTCGGCGGTGACGAAGCGCAGATCCGCCCCGAGGCACACCTGGAAGCCGCCGCCCAGGGCCACGCCGTGGACGGCTGCAATCACCGGGACGGGGATTTCGCGCCAGACGTAGGCGGCCTGCTGCGCCCGGTTGGCTCCGGCCGGGGTCCGCGGCACGTCCACCAGTCCTGCGCCGCCCTTGCGCGTGCCCGAGGCCATCTTGGAGAAGTTCCCCATGTCGAGCCCGGCGCAGAAGGCGCGCCCCTCGCCGGACAGGACCACGGCCCGAAGGCCATGCATGGACTTCAGTTCCTCGCCGGTCCGGACCAGGGCGTCGAACATGGCGTCGTCCAGGGCGTTCATCTTGTCCGTGCGGACCAGCCGGACATCGGCCACGCCGTCGGTCACGGTGACCCGGATGCGCTCTTCGACAGCGGCGGCAGCGGCGGTGGCGGTCTCAGTCATGGCGGGGTTCCCGATTTGCGGACGGCGCAGGCTACCTCCACAAAGCCCGCCCCGTAAAGCGGTGCCCCGGCGTCAACGCATCCGATCTTCCCGGGGGGCAAGCCACAGTCCGGCCAGGACCGTGACGCAGACGGCAGCTCCGGCCAGGAAGGCGGCCCCCGGTCCGAACCGGCTCCAAAGGGCACCGGCCCCGAGGCTGGCCACCAGCAGCGCGACGCCGCCCGCCAGATTGTAGACCCCGAAGGCCGTCCCCCGGAGCGCGGGCGGCGCGATATCGGCGATCATGGCCGAGAACAGCCCCTGGGTCAGGGCCATGTGCAGGCCCCACAGCGCCACCCCGGCGAACAGGGCGACAGGCCCGGCACCGAGCCCCAGCATGAGGTCAGCCGCGATCAGCGCGCCGAGTCCGAGGGCCAGCAGCATCCGCCGGTCCATCTGGTCCGAGAGGGCCCCTGCCGGTGCCGCCAGCCCGGCATAGACGATGTTCATGGCAATCATGACGCTGGGGGCCAGGGCCGGGCTGACCCCGTCGGTCTGTCCCCGCAGGACCAGGAAGGCCTCCGAGAAGCGCGCCAGGGAAAAGACGGTGGCGAGGCCCAGGACCCGCCAGTATGCGCTTCCCAGGGTCCCCAGCTCGGCCCAGGCGATGGGGGCCCGGGCGTCGCGCTTCGGGGCGGTGCGCTCAGGCTCCTTCACGCCGAAGATGATCAACAGGACCGCGCCGATCGCCGGCACCGCCGCGATCGCGAAGATGACCCGGACATCGTCGTGCAGGACGACCATCAGCGCGATGGCCACCGCCGGACCGAGAAAGGCCCCCACGGTGTCGAGGGACTGTCTCAGGCCGAAGGCCGCGCCGCGCAGGCCCGGCGTGGTGATGTCTGCGATCAGCGCATCCCGGGGTGCGCCGCGGATGCCCTTGCCGACCCTGTCGGCAAACCGCGCGAACAGGACAAGGCCCACGGAGTTGGCGATCACGAACAGGGGCTTGGACGCCGCGGCCAGGCCGTAGCCGAACCCGGTCAGCCACTTGCGCTGCCCGATCCGGTCGCTGAGCCAGCCCGAGAAGACCTTGGTGATCGCCGCGGTGGCCTCGGCAATGCCCTCCACCAGACCGACCGTGGCCATGCTGGCTCCGAGGGCCGTGGTCATGAACACCGGCAGCAGGCCGTGGATCATCTCTGATGAGAGATCCATCAGCAGCGACACGAAACCCAGCGCCCAGACACCCGACGGGACCGACTTCAGGGTCGTGAGGGACAGCTTCATGTCAGGTGGGGATCCTCGTCGGGCTCATGGTGCGCCCAGTCGGTGCGATGGCGGACGACCAGTTGATAGTACAGACCGCCCACGCACAAGATGCCCGCCGCAACCAGCAGGCCGGTCCGACCCGAACCGCTGGAGGCGAGCCCGGACGCGATGATGGACAGCATGGTCAGGATGACGATGACCGGCCCGACCGGATGGAGGATCATCCGTGACTGCGATGCGGCGGTGGAGCCGGTCCGCCGCCCGCGGATCACGGCCAGGGCCAGCAGGGCGTAGACGATCCCGGCGGAATTGCCGTTGATGATGATCAGGGTGTTGAGGGGAACGAGGCACAGGAACAGTCCGCCGAGCCCCAGCAGCAGTGTCGCGATCCACGGGGAGCCGAAGGTGACGTGAACCCGGCTCAGCGGGCGGCTGATGGCCTCGGGAAACGCCCGGTCGCGGGCGGCGGCATAGAGGCCCCGGCCTCCGGTGAGGGCAATGGCGATCATGGCGTTGAAGATCGCCACCGCCACGCCGAGGCTGATGGCGTCGGCCACGGCGGGGGTCGTCGCCTCGTGCAGGAAGGTCAGAACGGGTGTCTCCGAGGCAGACAGGGCGCCGAGGTCACGGGCTCCGACGATCACGCCGGCGACGGGCGGCAGGATCGTGACGGCCCCGACGCCCAGGGCCCCCAGCACCATCCACCACATCTTGCGCCGGGCCCCCTTGACCTCCTCGCCGAAGAAGATCGCCGATCCGTAGCCGTTGAAGGCGTAGACCGCCCCCGCACCGGCAAGGCCCATGACCCCCAGAGGCACGGCCATCAGCCCGCCGTGGCCGTTGGTCATCTGGGGGTGGAGGGCGGTGGCGATCAGGTCCCGGTGGGGGTGGGCAAAGCCGATGACGGCGGTGGCGACCAGGGCGGCGATTTCCACCACCATGAAAAGGCCGGTGATCAGGGCGTTCACCCGGATGCTGAGGGCCGCGAGGATGCTGACGATGACGATGCAGCCCATGGCCGTCGGCACCGGCGACAGGGCGGGCCAGACCTCACGCAGGGAGTCCGTGACACCGATGGCGGACAGGGCCAGCGCCACGGGGTTGGTCAGCAGCGAGCTGATGGCAATGCCGAATCCAAAGGTGGGTCCAAGGGTCTTGCTCAGGATCGTGTACTCGCCCCCGGCATGGGGGAAGGCCGAACCCAGTTCCGCATAGAGGCCCGACACCAGCACGCCGAGCAGGACGGCGAGGCAACCGGCGCCGATCACCCAGGATCCGGACTGGTGAATGACGTCCGATGCCGCGAGGAAGACGCCGATGCTGGGAGAGAGGTTGGTGAGGGTGATGACCAGTCCGCCCAATCCGGACATTTCGCGCCGGAGGCGCGGCGGGCTTTGCGACGTCATGCAGATCCTGGTTCCTGTGGCCGGGACCGGCTGGCGTCTGTCCCGGGATCAGATCAGTCGACCGCAAGCCGGGTGTCAATCAGGCGCGCCTCCGCCTCGGCCCCTGTGCCTGTCCCGTGAGCGGCGGGGCACCCGGTGCCCTCAATCCGCCAGAATATGCGGCGTGAAGCGGGACAGGTTCGAGGTGATCAGGCCATCCTCCCGGATTCCGACCCCCGCCGGTTCGCCGTCCACGATCCAGCTTCCCAGGACCGGACGGGCCCCGCCGAAATCCGGCAGGTCGAACAGGCCCTGCCAGATCATCGCGCCGCCGCCATAGGGACCGTCCTTGGCGGCCAGCGTCTGACCCTGACGCACAACGGAGACATTGCCGCCCTCCCGACCCAGCAGGGGTTTGCAGACGAAGCTGTCGCCGGCGGGACCGGTGGCACTGGCCCACAGCAGGTTCGGATGGCGCGGGAACAGGTCCCACAGGATCGGCAGGATCGCCTTGCTGCTCCAGATCATCTTCCAGATGGGCTCGATCCAGGTCGTGCGGGCCGCGGCATCGGCCACGTGCCGTCCGAACGGCTCGGCGACCAGCCACTCCCACGGATAGAGCTTGTAGAGGGTGTGGATCTCCCGTCCCTCCAGGTCGCGGAACGATCGGCCGTCCCAGCCGATATCCGATACCAGCAGCCGCAGGCCGGGAATGCCCGCCTCCCGGGCCGTGTCCATGAGGTAGGCGGTGGTCACGGCCTCCTCGCCGGTGCTCTCGTGCGCATGGCTGAAATGCACCGGTGCCTCATGGGACAGAAAAGGCGCAATGTCCTTCCACTTGGCCACCAACTTGTCGTGCAGGCTGTTGAACTGGTCCGCATCGGGGAAGACCTGCTCCTTCCAGGCCCACTGGATGACCGCGGCCTCCAGCAGGGAGGTGGGCGTGTCGCAATTGAACTCGAACAGTTTCGGCGGACCGATCCCGTCATAGCCCAGATCGAAGCGGCCGAAGTTGAGGCAGGGCGGCTCCGCCGTCCAGGTCGCGGCCACCAGCTCGTGGGCCCAGGCCGGGATGCCGAAGCGGTCGAACAGGCGGTTGTCGACCACGTACTGCCCCGCCGCCACGAACATGGCGTAGAGGTCCCGGGTCGCCTGCTCGAGCACCGCGACCTCGTCCGTGTTCAGCACATAGGCCGCGGCTTCGTTCCAATAGGGTGCGCCGGAGGCTGTGTGCCAGGTCAGCCCCAGGGACTCCACCTGAGCCTGCCAGTCGCTCCGCGGCACAAGGTCGATCCGCCGCATCTATTCGCCGCCGCCTTCGCCACCAAAGCTGGCGGCGGTCCCGCCGAACCCGCCGCGGCTGACAGCCCCGGCCGGCGAGCCGACCGATCGACCGCCGAAGCCGAAGAAGCCGAAGAAGTGGCCCCCGCCTCCGGCGTGTCCCTGGCCGGTTCGGCAGTCATTCGTGGAATTCCAGTCCGCGGCCCGTCGGCAGTCGGCGGTCCGGTCATGATCGCCGCAGCCTGCGAGGGCCGCGGCCGAAACGGCAAGTACCGTGGCCAGCCTCGGAGCCGTGAATCGCATCGGGATCCTCCTTGCGTGTTTCGCCGAGCATGGCAGGCCCGGACCCGGTCCGCCAGCTTGCCAGCACGGTCGGCGGGCGCCACCCTCCGACCGCCCTGCAGCCCTGCGATCCCGGATACGCCGATGCCCCTCCGTCTGGACCTTGTCGAAAAAGCCTGGCCGATGCGCGAGCCGTTCGCCATCGCCCGAGGGGTCCAGTCCGACCAGCCGACCCTGATTGTCACCCTGACCGAGCCTGGCGGGCTGCGGGGCCGTGGCGAGGGGTGCGGCGTGGACTATGCGGGGGAGACGCCCGCCGTGATGCGGGCCCAGCTGGAAGCGCTCCGGGGGCGAATCGCGCAGGGCCTGGACCGTGCGGACCTGGCCGACCTGCTGCCGGCCGGGGGTGCCCGGTGTGCGCTGGATGCGGCCCTGTGGGATCTGGAGGCGCACCGCCTGGGCTGCACGGTCGCCGAGCTCGCCGGGCTTCCGCCCCTCAAGCCGGTCACGACGGCCTACACCATCGGGATCCGGTCGTTGGAGGGATACGAGGAGACGGCGCGGCGCTACGCCGCCTATCCGGTCCTGAAGATCAAGGTGGACGGGTCCGATCCGGTGGCCGTGGTCGCCGCCGTCCGCCGGGGCGCGCCGGACGCCCGGCTGATCGTCGACGCCAACCAGTCCTGGTCGGTGGAGGCCCTCAAGGTCCATGCCGCGGCGCTGGCGGGTGAAGGTGTCGTGCTGCTGGAACAGCCCGTCGCGGTCGGTGCCGAGGCGGGGCTGGACGGCTATCGCTGTCCCATCCCGATCGCCGCTGACGAACTGATCAACGGGGTGAGGGATCTGGCCCTCGCCCGGGGGCGGTTCGACGTGATCAACATCAAGCTCGACAAGACCGGTGGCCTGACCTCGGCGCTCGACCTCGCTGCGGCGGCCCGGGCGCAGGGGTTCGGGCTGATGGTCGGCTGCATGGCCGGCTCATCCCTGTCCATGGCCCCGGCCCTGGTGCTGGCCCAGCAATGTGCGTTCGTGGACCTGGACGGTCCGTTGCTGCAGTCGGAGGACTGGCCGGACGGGCTGCACTACGACAACGGGGTCGTCTCGCCGCCCGATCCGGCCTTCTGGGGGTGAGGTGAGGGCGCTCAGCCCGCCACCATCTCCCGGACCACGTCCTTGGCCACAGCCAGGGTCTGGTCGATGTCATCCTTGGAGTGGGCGAAGGAGACGAACAGGTTCTCGTAGGCGCCGGGATGGAACATGACGCCGCGGTTGAGGTTGCCCTCCCACCACTTGCGGAACATGTCGTGGTCGCAGTGCCGCGCCGCATCCCGGTAGTTGTGGATGGCCGAGTCCGAGAACCATACCTGCAGGATCGGGCCCATTCCCACCACATGGGCAGGGAGGTTGGTGTCACGGAAGATCTTCCGCAGACCTTCCATCAGCTGGTCGCACCGGTCGTACAGCCCCTCGTACATGCCGGGCTCTGCCAGCTGGTCGAGGGCGGCGTTCGCGGCGGCGACGGCGATGACGTTGGCCGAGTAGGTGCCGGCCATGGACACGACGCCGCGGGAGACCAGGTCCATGATGTCCTTGCGGCCGCCGAGCGCCGCGACGGGGAAGCCGCCACCCAGGCCCTTGGCGAAGATGGACAGGTCCGGCTTGATGCCGAGCTTGCCCTGCGCGCCGGCCAGGCTGATGCGGAAACCGGTGATCACCTCGTCGAACACCAGCACGCAGCCGTGCTTGTCGCAGAGTTCGCGCATGCCCTCGAGATAGCCTGGCAGGGGCAGGATGCAGCCGGTATTGGCCATGACCGGCTCGGTCAGCACGCCCGCGATGTTGTCGCCCTCGCGCTCCAGGGTCTCCCGCAGGATGTCGAGGTCGTTCCACGGCAGGATGATGAGGTTCTGGTCGATGCCCTTGGGCATGCCCGGTCCCTGCGGCACGGGGATCGGCGCGCGGTCCGGTCCGGCCTTGTCGATGTTCGGGTGCTTGGACCAGTAAACGCCGTCGGAGAAGCCGTGATACATGCCTTCGAACCGGATCACCTTCTGGCGGCCGGTGAAGGTGCGGGCGAGGCGCAGGGCATAGATGACAGCCTCCGTGCCCGTGTTGCACAGGCGCACCTGCTCCACGCTCGGAATGGCGGCGATGATCTTGTGGGCGAGGGTGGTCTCGTCCTCATGCGGCAGGGCGAACACCGTGCCGCGGTTCTGGATCGCGTCGACGACGGCCTGGGTGACCCGGGGCGGGCGGTGGCCGAGGATCATCGGGCCGAGGCCCAGCAGGTAGTCGATGTAACGATTGCCGTCGCAGTCGACCACGTGGGCGCCTTCTCCGTGGTCGATGAACAGGGGGTGCGGGTCCCAGCCGGACCAGACCGCGCGGGCGGTGGAGTTCACGCCGCCGGGGATCACCTCGCAGGCGCGGGCGAAACGTTCGGCGCTGGTCTTGTAACGGTCGGGTTGGCTGTAGGTTTCAGACACGCGGTCGTCCTTGTCAGGTTGCGCCGGGGCTACGACGCGGCTCGCACATAGCCTTCGCACTGGAGGAGCGAAAGACCCAAGCGGTAACCTTACACGCATTTATAGTTGCGGTGAGGAACGAAGGGGAGCGGGGTCTCAGCGATCCTCGAGGATCATCCTGGCGGCCTTTTCCGCGATCATCAGCGTCGGCGCATTGGTATTGCCCGATACGATCCTGGGCATCACCGACGTATCGGCGATGCGCAGACCCGGCACCCCGTGCACCCGCAGGCGGGCATCGACCACGGCGGCGGAGTCGCTCTCCAGCCCCATCTTGGCGGTCCCGGCGGGATGAAAGATGGTTGTGCCCAATGCACGGGCGGCAGCCAGCAGTTCGGCGTCGCTCCGGGCTTCCGGGCCCGGCCGGTGTTCCTGCGGGGCGAAGCGCTGCAGAGCGGGCTGATCGACGATGTTGCGGATCAGGCGCAGGCTGTCGATGGCGACCCGTTCATCCTCCCCGGTGGAGAGATAGTTGGGCCGGATCGACGGCTTGGCGAGCGGGTCGGGAGAGACGGCATGAACGCCGCCGCGGCTGGTCGGTCGCAGGTTGCAGGCACTGATGGTGATCGCCGGTTCCCGGTGCAGGGGCTCCCCGAAGGCGTCCAGGGACAGGGGCTGGACGTGGATCTGGACATTGGGGGTCTCGTAGTCGGCGCTGGACCGGACAAAGGCTCCCATGTGTGACGGGGCCATGGACATCGGCCCCTTGCGGAACAGGGCGTATTCGAGGGCCATCAGCGGTCGGCGCCAGACATCGGCGTAGAGGGCGTTCATCGTCGGCACGCCGCTCACCCGGTAGTAGGGACGGATCTGCAGATGATCCTGAAGGTTCTCGCCTACGCCGGGCCGGTGGGCCCGGGTCTCGATGCCCAGGGTCTGGAGGCGGTCCCCATCGCCGATGCCGCTCAGCTCCAGCAACTGGGGCGTGCCGATGGCGCCGGCGCACAGGACCACCTCGGCCCGGGCCGAGGCGTGGAACGGCTGGCCGTCCCGTTGCCAGTCAACGCCTGTGGCGCGGCCGTTCTCGATCCGGATGCCGGTCACGTGGACCCCGCTGACCAGGGACAGGTTCGGACGATGCAGAACCGGCTTCAGGAAGGCCGTCGCCGCACTCCACCGCACGCCGCTGCGCTGTGTCACGTCGAAATAGGCGCAGCCGCTGTTGTCGCCGCTGTTGAAGTCGCGGACCGTCGGAATACCCGCCTGCGCCGCCGCCTCGGCAAACGCGTCGAGCACCTTCCAGCGCATGGGGGCCGGTTCGACGCGAAGTTCGCCGCCCTGGCCATGGGTCGGGCCGGGGGGGGCGATGTGATCTTCCTGGCGGATGAAGTCCGGCAGGACGTCATCCCAGCCCCAGCCCTCGAGGCCCAGCTGCCGCCAGCCGTCGTAATCCGCCGCCTGGCCCCGCATGTAGATCATGGCATTGATGGCCGAGGATCCTCCGATCACCCGTCCCCGGGGATAGGCGATGCTGCGCCCCGCAAGGCCTGGGTCGGCCTCGGTCCGGAACATCCAGTCGGAGCGGGGATTGCCGATGGCGAACAGGTAGCCGACAGGGATGTGCAGCCAGATCCAGTCGTCCTTGCCACCAGCTTCCAGCAGCAGCACGCGATGGCGGGAATCGGCAGACAACCGGTTGGCGAGCACGCAACCCGCGGACCCGGCGCCGATGATGATGAAGTCGAACGCCCCGAAGGTGGTGCCTGCGGGCGGGGGTACAACATGTGCCATCCCCCCGCATAGCGCCGGATCGCCCGCCGAGTCGAGCGGGCAGATGAGGCGTTTACGTCGGCGTGGAGATCGCGGCATAGTCGGGGCCTTGGGTACCTGCGGGGGGATGAACGGCATGAGCAAGATCGGGCGCTGGGCGCTGGCCGCGGGGCTGGTGATCGCATTCCAGGGGGTCGCTGCGGCGACGGCGGCGTCGGCTGATCCGGTGGCCCCGCGGCCGGTCGCGGCCCGCCACGCGGCGGCGTCCCCGGACCAGCTGGGCTTCGATCCCGTCCGTCTGAAGCGATTGGACACGGCCATGGCAGAGGTCGTGGCCGCCGGGCGCGTGCCGGGCATGTCCTACGTGCTGATGCGCCACGGCAAGGTGGTGGACGAGAAGGTCTTGGGCCTGCGGGATGCAACCGCCGGCGCGCCGATGCAGAAGGACACCATTGTCCGCGTCTACTCCATGACCAAGCCGATCACCGGCGTGGCCATGATGATCCTGTACGAGCAGGGCAAGTGGCGTCTGGACGATCCGGTGACCAGGTTCATTCCCGAGTTCAAGTCCCTGAAGGTCATGACCGGCGTCGACGATCAGGGCCGGCCGGTGCTGGTCCCCGCGACACGCCCGCCGACCATGCGCGAGCTGATGAGCCACACGGCCGGGTTCGGCTATGGCCTCGGCGACAAGCTTCCCGTGGACAAGATGTTCCGGGACAAGAAGGTTCTGGCCGCGCCGAGCCTGCAGGAGATGGTCAACCGGGTGGCGGACATCCCGCTCATGTATCAGCCCGGGACCAGCTGGTATTATTCCGTCGCCGTCGACCTGCAGGGCTACATCGTCGAGAAGATCTCGGGCCAGCGTCTCGGCGACTTCATGGCCCGGAACATCTTCGAACCGCTGAAGATGAAGGACACGGGCTTCTATACCGGGTCCGAGCGGGCCGGGCGACTGTCGCAGGTCTATCTGGCCAATCCAGAGACCGGCAAGCTGGAGGTCCCGGCCCAGCTGTTCGGCAATCCCATGCCGACCTACGTGACCGCCCCGGCAGCGGACTCCGGCGGTGGCGGGTTGGTCTCGACGCTGGGCGACTATGCCCGCTTCGCCCAGATGCTGGCAGGTGGCGGCCAGCTGGA
>CAIQUG010000113.1 GCA_903874895.1 uncultured Caulobacterales bacterium
CCTGCTGGTCAAGACCGGCGACCGGCTCGTGCTGATGGACACCGGCCTCGGCCCGTTGGCCGCCAATCAACTGGTGGCCAGCCTGAAGCTTGCAGGCTTCGAGCCGGGCCAGGTGACCGACGTGCTGATCACCCACACCCACAGCGACCATGTCATGGGCCTCACCACGGCGGCAAAGGCGCTCACCTTCCCGAATGCAACCGTGCGGATGACCGACAAGGAGTGGGCCTGGATGAAGTCGCAGACCCAGAACGCCGCCGTGGTGGCCTTGATCGAGCCCCGGGTGAAAACCTTCGAGGCCGGCGCGGAACTCGCCCCCGGTATCAAGGCCGTGCCACTGGACGGCCACACCCCCGGCCACACCGGCTACGAGGTGCGCTCCGGCAATGCCCGGCTCCTGGACCTCGGCGACATGGTCCACTCCTCGGTGGTGTCCCTCGCCAGGCCGGAGTGGGCGATGGCGTTTGACGCAGACCGGGCGCTCGGCAAGACCACCCGCCGGACCGAACTCACCGTCCTGGCCAAGAGCGGCGAGCTCGTCTTCACCCCCCACTTCCCGTTCCCGGGGGTCGGACGCGTGGTCGTGCAAGGCGACGGCTTCGTGTGGAAGCCGGGCGTGGAATGAGGGCCGCCGGACCGCCGCGAGAGGGCCTCTCGACGTTCCCGGAACCGGGAAATCGCCTCCGCGCCCATCGCCAGGGAGGTCGCGGCATTGCCATTGACCCGGCCGGGAAGCTCTCGTACCGCTGAGGGATCGAAAATCGTCCTCGGGGCAGGTCTATGTCGGTTCGGGTCACCTTGGCGGCCGTCGTCGCCTGCGCAGTCGCCGTCTCCCTTGCCTCGACAGCAAACGCGTCGGCACCGACCCTTCGCGATCTGGCGCGGACGGTCCGCATCTCCGACCCGCACGTGTCGCCCGATGGCGAGCGCGTCATCTTCGTCGAGAGCCGGGCCAGTCTCGACGAGGACACCTTCAAATCCGAACTGTATCTGCTCGACCTGAAGTCGACGCACATCCGGCCCTTCACCCGCGGCCGGGACCACGTCGCGGCACCGGCCTGGTCGCCGGATGGCACTGCGGTCGCATTCCTTGCACCGGACAAGGACAAGCACCTCCAGGTGTTCATCGCGCCGATGACCGGGGGGGATGCCCAGCTGCTCACCCACGCGAAGGACAGCATCAGCCAGTTCGCCTGGAGCCCGGACGGGAAGACCATCGCGTTCGCCGTGGCGGACGAAGCCCCCGAGCTGAAAGGGGAAGCCAAGTTCAACAAGATCTTCAAGGTCGGTCACACAGACCTGACCGAGACCGAGGCCCAGCGGCCGACCCATCTGTGGCGGATCGACGTGGCCGGCGGAGACGCGCGGCGGCTGACGTCGGGGGCCTGGTCCTTGCCGTCAAGCTTGCCGCCGGGTCCGCCGTCCTCGCCGATCAAGTGGACGCCGGATGGCAAGGCGATCCTGTTCGTGCGGCAGGAGACGCCGGAGACGGGCGACCAGGACAAGGCGCGCATTCAGGTCCTCGACGTGGACACCGGGGCCATCCGCGATCTCACGGGGGCCAGGAACCTGGAAGGTTATCCGGTGATCTCTCCGGACGGGAAGACCGTCGCCTACTGGCGAAACCGGGACGGCAAGCTCTGGACCTACCAGGACGTGTGGCTCGCGCCCACAACCGGCGGGCCGGGTCGCGACATCAGCGGCACAGGCCTCGACCGCAATGTCTTCGGCACCCAGTGGGCGAGGGACGGTGCCTCGCTGCTGGTGGGGGGCAATGCGGACGCGACGGTCGGCCTGTGGCGGCTGACGGTCGCGGGGCAGGCGACCCGCCTCGACCTGGGGGATCTCGTCCCGTCCAATGGCTACTGGATGGCCTACGACCAGACCCCGGATGGCGGCATCGTGGTGGTCGCCGCAAAGCCGGATCACCCCCCGGAACTCTATCTGGTGCCCAAGGACGGAGGGCGGCCGCAGGCGCTGACCCACGAGAACGACTTCGTGACGGACCTGACCCTGGCGCGGAGTGAAGTGGTCACCTGGACGTCACCGGCGGGCCGCACAATCGACGGTGTCCTGACCTATCCCGCGGACTACAAGCCCGGCGTCCGCGCGCCGCTCGTGCTCTACATCCACGGGGGGCCGAATGCCTCCTCCAAGCGCCAGTTCAATCTCGTGCCTCAGGTGATGGC
Source organism: uncultured Caulobacterales bacterium (assembly GCA_903874895.1). Lineage (GTDB taxonomy): Bacteria > Pseudomonadota > Alphaproteobacteria > Caulobacterales > Caulobacteraceae > CAIMFV01. The sequence continues at coordinate 2,190 of CAIQUG010000113.1, forward strand.
GGCCAAGGGGCTGATGGTCTTCGAACCCAATTACCGGGGCAGCGACAATCTGGATGGTGCCTTCTACGCCTCGATCTACAAGGACGCCGGCCAGGGGCCGGGCGAGGACGTGATGGCCGGGGTGGCGATGCTGACCCGGCGGGGTCTCATCGATCCGAAGCGGATGGCGGTCACCGGGTGGTCCTACGGCGGGTTCATGACGACCTGGCTGGCGGGGCACTACCCCGTCTGGAAGGCCGTGGTCGCAGGTGCCGCGGTGACGGACTGGCGCCAGATGTACGACCTGTCCGACGGCAATGTCGGTGTCGTCGGCCAGACCGGCATTTCCCCCTATGTCCCGGGCGGCCTGGAAGCGAACTGGAACCAGTCGCCGGCAAGAACCCAGACCCGGATCAACGCACCGACCCTGATCATGAGCGATACCGGCGATTTCCGGGTGCCGATCACCCAGTCGTTCAGCCTGTACCGGGCGCTGCAGGACAACCATGTGGAGACGGAGTTCTATGCGATCCCGACGGACGGACATTTCCCGGGGGATCCGGTCCAGATCATGGCCGTCTTCGACAAATGGATCGGCTGGGTGGAAAAGCGGCTGAAATAGCTGCCCTGCAAGGCGTCGGGCTTCACGACGTTTCCGATCCCGGGTGATCTCGAGGCACTGGCCGACCGACGGCGGGGTCCCCCGCCCGAGAATCGGGTGGCGACACGGCGTCTGTAAGGTGAAACCGATCCAAACCTGTCGGCCCGAACTCGACGGATTGCGAGGGATCGCCGTGCTGTCCGTGGCGTGGCGCGCGGGTCCGGAGGCGATCCATCGCTGATCTTCCCGATCGTATGATATGCCAACCCGGCGGTATCACGGGGGCATCGATGGAAATTCACAAGCCGAAGGCGGCGCATAACTGGCGCGAGTTCCTGATCGAGATCGGGACGATTGTTTGCGGCATCCTCATTGCCCTGGGGCTGGAGCAGGCTGTCGAATGGTCCCATTGGCGACACACGGTGGTCGAGCAGCGGGAGCGTATCGAGACCGAGCGCTCCCGGATGCTGGGTGCAATGAGGGCGCGGGCTGGGCTGGAGGACTGCGTCAAGCGGCGCCTGGCCGACATCGGCGCTGTCATCGATCGCCACGACAACGGTCGTCCGCTGGCGATCCGGAGCCATGTGGGTCGGCCCGTCTACTACAGTCCGTCCACGGCCGTCTGGACCACCGCGATCGCCAATCAATCAACCAGCCACATGCCCGCCGCAGAACAGGCCGACCTCGCGAAATCCTATGGCGACTATGACTCCTACCTCGTGTGGACCAGGACCGAACGGGACGCCTGGCGGAGTCTGGAAATCATAGATTACGCGCCGAAATTGACTCCGCAGGACTGGTCGGACGTCCGGCGCGCCTATCTGGCGGCCAAGGATGCGGATGTGATCATGGACAACGGCCTCAAAGTGACCGGCCTGTCCAATTGGGTGAAGACGTTCGAAAACGTCAGGCTGGCACCCCTCACAAATGTTCGGACCATGGTGCAGGTCGAGGCGCTATGCCATCCGATGCTGGACTCGTGAGGGGAGCAACCTCCCCGTCGTCGCGGTCAGCATCATCCCGTTCCCCCCTCGTCAGATCCTCAACGGTGCGCGTCCCGGGCCTCGACCGATGCGGGCCGCCGCAGCGGTGACCGCCGCCGACCGAGGCTGTGTAAAAACGTCGGCGAGCGAAATTTTTACGCAACAATTTACCGAACGCGAGAGATTTAAAGATCGAATCTTGCACCAACAGCCGGACAGGCAGCTTTACGCGCAATTTTTATCTAACAAAAATTTCGAGCGATGCGTTTTTACACGGCCTGGACCCTAAGCGGCCCTTGCCCTCAGCCAGACACGGCGCACCACGAGCGCAATGGGCGCGCCGCACAGGAAAAGCGCCATTGACCCTGCGTGGAGCAGTTCGCTCTCCGGATGAAGACGAGACGCCAGGCAGACGCTGCCGGTGACCGCCACGTAGACAAGGAGAACCAATGCTCCGAAGCGCGCCTTGAGTGAGATCGACATTCTGAACTCCCGCGTTGCCGCCAAGCATGACGTTAATCGCGTCAAGGTCGCATTTCCACCCTGCGTTGATGTCGGCGGGTCCGCGTCCTGTCGCCACGGCCGGCGCCGGCCGAACGGCGCGTTTCGGGCACCGATCTCAGGACCGCTGACGACCCGTTGCGGACGGAGGATCCGTCCGCATGACACGCTGTTGCCCGACCGAACTCTCGATGGTACGTTTTAATAAGATGATCGCGAAGCGGGCGGCTCATGAGCAAAAATCTAGAAGAGTCGATCACCTTAACGAGAGTTCTCTGGGATGTTGTTGTAAATTCGGCACTGGCCGCTGCGATTGTTTGGGTTTTCGTTTTCGCAGCTGATGAGTCCGCCATTGGCATTCGCGGTATTCATACCGGTGTGGTCCTGACGGCATTGGTAATTGTGATTGTCTTGTGCGGGACGATGCTGGGCCTTCGTGTCCGCAAGGGGATGCGTTGACGCCCGTGGCCGGAGCATGTCGCCGGGACATGGAACCCTCGGATGAAGGGGTGCCCCCCTCCCGGTCGTTCGGGACGTCTGCTGCTTTGTCCGATGTCCCGCACCGCCTCGCCAGCGGCTTTCAGGCACGGCGATCGGAACACGGAATATGCGATGTTGGAGGATTAAATTGTCCGAGGCTGTATCGTCAGGCGTGCTCAAGCAGGGCTTTCTGGATCGTGAACGAACGATAGCCGGGCCGAGGTTCAATCGTTGGCTGGTGCCACCGGCCGCGCTGGCGATCCACCTGTCCATCGGCATGGCCTATGGCTTCAGCGTGTTCTGGCTGCCGATGAGCAAGCTGCTGCCAGGCGCGGGTGCCTGCCACGGCGGCTTCATCGTTGAGTTGACCTCGCCCGGCTGCAACTGGACGGTTGCGGACGTGACCCACATCTTCGAGACGTTCATCGCCATGCTGGGCATCTCGGCCGCGATCTGGGGCGGCTGGCTGGAGCGGGCCGGTCCGCGGAAGGCCGGGTTGATCGCCGCCCTGTGCTGGGGCGGCGGATTGGTCATTGGCGGCTACGGCATTTCGATCCATCAGCTATGGCTGGTGTTCCTCGGATGCGGTGTCATCGGCGGGATCGGCCAGGGGCTGGGCTACATCACGCCGGTCTCGACCTTGATCAAATGGTTCCCCGACCGCCGCGGCATGGCGACGGGCTTTGCCATCATGGGCTATGGCGGCGGCGCTATGGTGGGGTCGCCGCTGGCCGTGTGGATGATGTCGAGGTTCGCAACGGGCGGCGTTCCCGGGGTCGCGACCACGCTCACCGTGCTGGGTGTTGTCTATTTCGTCGCCATGAGCCTCGGCGCGCTTGGCTTTCGCGTGGCTCCGGTCGGATGGACGCCGGCAGGCTGGACCCCGCCGGCAGAAACCGGGTCAGCCGCCATGGTCACCGGTCGCCACGTGCATCTCGACGAGGCCTGGAAGACGCCGCAGTTCTGGCTGATCTGGGGTGTCCTGTGCATGAACGTCACCGCCGGCATCGCCGTGATCGCCCTCGCCAGCCCCATGCTGCAGGAGGTCTTCGGCGGCAGGCTGCTGGGCCTCGATCTCCATGCCACCCTGACCGCAACCCAGAAGGTCGCGATCGTGGCCTCCGCCGCCGGGTTGGTGGGACTGATCAGTCTGTTCAACAGCCTCGGTCGCCTGTTCTGGGCCTCCCTGTCGGACCGGCTCGGCCGCAGGCTGACCTACGTGATCTTCTTCGTGCTCGGCATCGCCCTCTATTGC
>CAIQUG010000114.1 GCA_903874895.1 uncultured Caulobacterales bacterium
CAAGCTCTACCTGCCGGTGGAGAACATCGACCTCCTGACCCGCTATGGCTCGGACGCAGAAGGGGTCCAACTGGACCGCCTGGGCGGGGCCGCCTGGCAGGCGCGCAAGGCCCGGGCCAGGGAGCGCCTGCGAGAGATGGCCGAAGGCTTGATCCGCATCGCCGCTGCCCGGGAGCTGAAGTCCACCGAGGCCATCGATCCGCCATCCGGCCTGTTCGACGAGTTCTGTGCCCGCTTCCCCTATGACGAGACGGACGACCAGCTGAACGCCATCACCGACGTGCTGACCGACCTGTCCAGCGGCAAGCCCATGGATCGGCTGGTCTGTGGCGACGTGGGCTTCGGCAAGACCGAAGTGGCCCTTCGGGCCGCCTTCGTGGTGGCCATGTGTGGCAAGCAGGTGGCCATCGTCTGCCCGACGACGCTGCTGGCCCGCCAGCATTTCCGCACCTTCAGCGAGCGGTTCGCCGGCTGGCCCATCAAGGTCCGGCAGCTGTCGCGGATGGTCCCGGCCAAGGAGGCGGCCCAGACCCGGGAGGGCCTCGCCAATGGCGAGATCGAAGTGGTGGTGGGCACCCACGCCATCCTGTCCAAGCAGGTGTCGTTCCGTGATCTGGGCATGGTGATCGTCGACGAGGAGCAGCACTTCGGCGTCAAGCACAAGGAGAAGCTGAAGGAACTCCGCGCCGACGTGCACATGCTGACCCTGACCGCCACGCCGATCCCGCGCACCCTGCAGATGGCCCTGTCCGGTATCCGGGAGATGTCGATCATCGCCACGCCGCCGGTGGATCGCCTGGCGGTGCGGACCTACATCACGCCCCACGACCCGGTAGTGCTGCGCGAGGCTCTGCTGCGGGAGAAGTATCGTGGCGGCCAGGCCTATGTGGTGGTGCCGCGGATCTCCGACCTGCCGGACATGGAGCGCTTCCTGCGGGATCAGGTGCCCGAGGTGCGCTTCGTCGTCGGCCACGGCCAGATGGCACCCACCCAGCTCGAGGAGGTGATGAGCGCCTTCTACGACGGGCGCTACGACGTCCTTCTGGCCACCACCATCGTCGAGTCCGGTCTCGACATCCCGACGGCCAACACCCTGATCGTCCACCGGGCGGACATGTTCGGCCTGTCCCAGCTCTACCAGCTCCGGGGACGGGTGGGCCGGGCGAAGGCGCGGGCCTATGCCTATCTCACCACCCCCGCCGATCGCACGATCACCGAGGGGGCGGAGAAGCGACTGAAGGTGCTCCAGTCCCTCGACAGCCTGGGGGCCGGGTTCCAGCTGGCCAGCCACGACCTGGATATCCGCGGCGGGGGCAACCTCCTGGGCGACGAGCAGTCCGGTCATATCCGCGAGATCGGGGTCGAGCTCTACCAGCAGATGCTCGAGGACGCGGTGGCGGACCTGCGGCAGTCCGGGGAGGCCGAAGCGACGGGCCGGGGCTGGTCCCCGCAGATCAATGCCGGTGCCGCAGTGCTGATCCCGGATGACTATGTCCCCGATCTGAACGTGCGCCTGTCCCTCTATCGCCGCCTGTCCGAAGCCGAGCGCGCCGAGGACCGGGAGGCTCTCGCCGCCGAACTGATCGATCGCTTCGGTCCCCTGCCGCGGGAGACCGACCACCTGCTCAAGGTCGTGGCCATCAAGGGGCTTTGTCGCCAGGCCGGGATCGAGAAGATCGACATCGGGCCCAAGGGCGCGGTCATCGCCTTCCGGGGAGAGAGCTTTGCCAATCCCATGGGACTGGTGCGGCATATCCAGCGCAACCAGGTCATCTGGAAGCTGCGTCCTGACCACAAGGTCGTGGTGAAGGGCGAGTGGGAGACGCCGGATGCCCGTCTGCTGGCGGCCGAGAAGATCTTGACGGAACTGGCGGCCCTCGCCGCAGCAGCCTGACCCGGCCGCACGACAATCAGGCGTCGACGAAGGCGTGATCGATGGCGCGGGCGAGCTTTTCCGCCGGTTCAGCCCCGATCACCGAGAACTTCTGGGCGAAGATCATGAAGGGCACGCCGGTGACCCCGGCTTCCACCGCGATCTGGTGTTCCTGGCGGACGACGGCCAGGTCTTCCCCCCGGGCCAGCAGGTCGAGGATCAGCAGGCGATCCATTCCGGCCGCGGCACCGATGTCGGCCAGGACCTCCGGGTCGCCGATGTCCTTGCCGTCGGTGAAATAGGCGGCGAACAGGCCCTCCAGGACCTCGGCCTGCAGGCCCTGACCCTGGGCCCACCGCACCAGCCGGTGGGCGGCGGAGGTGTTGGGCGACCTGGCAATCCGGTCGAAGTTCAGGGTAATCCCGTCCTCCGCGGCCAGGGTCACCAGCATCTGGCTGACTTCCCTGCGGCGGGCGACATCGGGGAACTTCCGGGCCATGTAGGCTGCCCGGTCGACCCCGTCCTCCGGCAGGGTGGGGTCAAGCTGGTAAGGGCGCCAGGTCACGTGCACCTCTACCTCCGGGCGCAAGGCCGCCGCTGCCAGAAGCCGCCGCCAGCCGATGAAGCACCACGGACAGACCATGTCGGCCACGAGATCGATGTCGAGACGGCGCGGGGCAGGGGTCATGGGTCTCTCCTGTCGGTCCGGCCAGGCCGGAGTGTCAGCTTGCCGCGCGGCTGAGCGCTCCGCGGGCGGCGCGCTCCAGCGCATGGGCCGCGCCTTCTCCGGGCTCCAGCTGGGCGACGCCGATGTCGAAATCCACGGCGAAGGGCGGGGTTTCGTCATCCGCCTCGAAGGCGGTGCAGGCGATGACGGCGGCGATGCGCTCGGCGGTGATGCGCCCTGCCGCAGCCGTGGCCGCCGGAAGGGCCAGGGCAAAGACGTCGGAGGCGAGCCGCGCAGCGGTATCCTCCGCCCGGACCAGTCGCCCGATCATTGACCCGATCTGCGGGACGGCACGGTCCATCCATCCTTCGGTCCGCGCCCGCAGGGCATCGGGACGGTCGGCGATCCGCAGCACGGCCACCGTCAGGGGACGCCGCCGGGCCGTGGCTGCCGAGGCCAGACGGGCGAGGTGTGCCGCGAACAGGTCGCGGGTGAACAGGCCCGTGGCGCTTTCCATCAGTCCACCGAAGCGGGACAGGTCCAGGGCTTCGCGGATGGCTGTCTCGTGCCGATAGCGCCGGGCCAGCGCCAGCACGCGGGTGGCGATCTCATGCGCCGGCGTATGGGCATTGAAGACGTCCGACAGGCCGCGGTGATAGGCGTCCGCCGTGGCGATCTGGACGCCGGGCCTCAGGGACAGAAGGGTCGGGATGTGAAACAGTCGGGTGTTGCGCCGCATGCCGCCGGCAATGGACAGGGCCTCTGCGTGGGTGTCGCCCGACCACAGGACCACGGCGTCAAACGCCTTTTCATGCAGATAGTCGAAGGCGGTATAGGCCGTGAAGGCCCCCGTGGTCTCGGCACCGAGGGTGCGGAGGTCGTGGTTCAGAGCCAGGAACTTCGGCGCGGGCTCTCCCACGGTCAGGACCTGCAGCGGCTCCTCCGACGGCGTGGCGCGCAGGGGGGCGAGCAGTCGGCTGGCGAAGGTTTCCGACCTCAGGGCCAGTTCCTCTTCCGCAACGGCAGCGCGGGCCAGCTGGTCAAGACGCATGGCGGCCTGGGCGGGATGGATGTCGGACCCCATGGCAAGATCGAACCGGCCGAGGATCTCCACCCCGTGGATCGCGGCCCCGAGCCCGAGGATTGGTGTCTGCCGCGGCGTGAGGACGGCGCGCAGGGCGTCCGCGGCGACGATGGCGCTGTCGGGATGACGGCGCGCGTCCATCAGGATTGCCTGGACGGGCGTGGTCCGGATCAGGTCGATGGCGGAGCCAAGATCGCGAATCACGACGCAGGGCCAACCCAGACGGGCCAGACCCTCCACCAGTCCGGCATGGGCCTCGGCCGCGTCGGCTGCGTCGGAGGCGGGCAACGAAGACGTCGGATCAGCGCCGGGAGTGAAAAGAATGACGCGCGCGTCGCTGATCGCCAAAACCCACCGCCCCGGATCCTCACCTAGGCTGCCCAGGCGTTGTTGCCCTTCTCTATACGACGGGTTTTCGCCATTGCCAAAGTGCCGTCGCGCCGGGAGGGAAATTCACCAGGATCATGGTTGACGCTGCGTCTGGCTGGTCATTGGCCGGATCTGGGGCAATAAGGTCTGAAAGCCAGACAGAGCAGGGAGCAGAAGCATGACGGCGCAGGGACCTTTGAAGGGCGTCAAGGTTGTCGAGTTCGCGGGAATCGGACCGGGTCCGTTCTGCGGCATGCTGCTCTCCGATCTCGGGGCAGACGTGGTTCGGATCGACCGGAAGGGGCCGGGACGCGCCTCGCCCGCCGACATCACCGCCCGGGGCCGCCGGTCGATCGCCCTCGACCTGAAGAAGCCGGAAGCTGTGGAAACCTGCCTGCGCCTGATGGACGAAGCGGAGATCATCTTCGAGGGCTTCCGGCCAGGTGTGATGGAGCGGCTGGGCCTGGGGCCCGAGGTCGCACTGAAGCGCAACCCCAAGCTGGTCTACGGCCGGATGACCGGCTGGGGGCAGACCGGACCGCTGGCCCAGGCCGCCGGTCACGACATCAACTACATCGCCATCAGCGGCGCCCTGCACGCCATCGGCCTGGGGGACAAGCCGGTCCCGCCCCTGAACCTGGTGGGCGACTTCGGGGGTGGCGCGCTCTACCTGGCCTTCGGGCTTCTGGCGGCGCTGACCCATGCCCGGGCCACCGGCCAGGGGCAGGTGGTGGACACGGCGATGACCGACGGGGCCGCATCCCTGATGTCCATGTTCTACGGGATGAAGGCCATGGGCGTCTGGAATGGCGATCGTCGGGCCAACCTGCTGGATGGCGGCGCACACTTCTACGACACCTATGCCTGCAGCGACGGCAAGTGGATCGCGCTCGGCTCCATCGAGCCGCAGTTCTACGCCCTGCTGCTGGAAAAGGCGGGACTGTCCGATCCGGCCTTCGGCGCGCAGATGGACCGTTCGGCCTGGCCGGACCTGAAAGCCAAGCTCGCCGCCGTGATCGCACAGAAGACCCGTGCGGAATGGACGGCGATCATGGAGGGGACCGATATCTGCTTCGGTCCCGTCATGGACCTCGACGAGGCACCGCTCCATCCGCACAACGTGGCGCGGGAGACCTTCGTCACGGTGTCCGGCGTGGTCCAGCCGGCTCCGGCCCCGCGCTTCTCGGTGACGCCCGGCCAGATCCAGGGCCCGCCGCCGGCCATTGGCGCCAACACCGAGACGGCCCTGGCCGACTGGGGTCTGACCGATGCAGATCTCGAACAGCTGCGGGCCGCCGGCGCGGTCTGACCACCCGGTGGAGGCCCGCTCAGCCCTTGCGGATGCGGAAACGCAGTCCACTGGGCAGGGTCTCCACCCCCAGCAGGTCATGTCCCGCCTCGCGGACGAAATGGGGCACGTCGATCTTCGCGAGGGGATCGTCTGCCAGCAAGACCACGACATCTCCCGAGGCGCGTCCATCCAGCGCCCGGCGAAGGCGCAGCGTCGGCGTCGGGCACCGGTGACCCCGGGCATCGACTTCCAGGTCGGGGGCGGAACCGTCCGCGGCATCAGATGCAGGCATCCGGTGTTTTGAGCAGGGCCGGAGTCCGTCTGCAATCCCTCTTTTCGCAGGCCCGACCCCTGTGCGATGGTCGCGCCCTCGCCGACGGAATCGCCGAATGCCCCAGGATCATGACAGTGGCGCCGTGTGGCGGAGGAATGCCGTCGCGGGTGTCATCATCCTCGGCATGATCATCGCCGCTTCGATCTACCGGCCGGACCGGGCGTTGCGCGTCGCTGTGGGGGTCACGGCCCATGACATGTGCCAGGCGGTCTTCATTACCGGTCGGGACCCGGATACGGCCTTTGCCGAGACCCTCGCGCCCCGTCCGGGATATCGGCTGGTGGCGCGGTTCATGGCCTTCGCCGTGGACCGGGACAAGGCGACGGTCCAGGCGAAGCTGGGCGGCATTCGTCGCAATGCCATCTTCATCCCGGGTCGCGGATGCCTTCTGAACGTCGGTGGCAGCAAGCTGCCGCGTCCGATGCTGCCGGAGCCCGCGTCGCTCCCCATCCTGCCGGAGATTGCCGGACCCGACGTGGTGGTTCCGGCAACGCCCGCCCTCAGGGGTGCGCTGGACCGCCTGTTCACCGAGGAAGATCCGGCCGATCCCCGCTGGGTCAAGGCCGTGGTGGTGATGCAGCATGGTCGGGTCATCGCCGAGCGTTACGCCGACGGGTATGGGGTCAACGTGCCGGTGAACGGCTGGTCGATGTCCAAGAGCCTGCTGAACGCCATGCTGGGTGTGCTGGTCCGTGACGGCAAGCTGACCCTGGACCAGCCTGCGCCGATCCCCCTGTGGCGCAGGCCCGGTGACCCGCGGGGAGCTGTCACCCTGGATCAGCTGGCACGGATGACCAGCGGTCTGTCCGTCGACCAGGATGGTTCGGGCTTCGACGTGTCGAGCCAGATCCTCTATGACGAGCGGGACACGGTGGGGGCCGCCGTCCGCCGTCCCATGGCCCGGGCCCCCGGCGCGCAGTGGCACTATTCCGATCCCCAGACCCTGATCCTGGCGCGGATCGTGGAGAACACCGTGGGCGGAACGCCGGAAGGCTTCCTGCGGCTGGCCCGGCGCGAGGTGCTGGAACCCCTGGGCATGACGGGGGTGACCATCGATTTCGACGCGGCGGGCAGCCCCCTGATCTCCACCTATGCGGCGGCGCCCGCCCGGAGCTGGGCGCGGCTGGGGCAGCTCTATCTGCAGGACGGGACCATCGGTGCGGTGCGGATCCTGCCGAAGGGGTGGGTGGCCTATTCCCGCCGCATCACCCTCAAGAGCCCCTACGGGGCCGGCTTCTGGGTCGTGGATACGCCGGATCCGGACTTCAGCGGCCTGCAGCAGGCGGGCCTGCCCCGGGATACGTTCCTCGCATCCGGCAACCTGGGCCAGCGGATCTATGTCATCCCGTCCCAGGACATGGTCGTCGTGCGCCTCGGCCTGACGGTCCGCACGGGATACGGTGCGCGGCAGGATGCGGCCTTCGTCCACGATGTGATCCAGGCCCTGCCCGCCACCCAGACGAAGGATATCGCCCGATGAAGACCCGCCGGCTCGGCCCTTTCGATGTCAGTGCCATCGGCCTCGGCTGCATGAGCCTGAGCCGTGCCTACGGCGAGGCCCCTGCGGAGGCGGACGCGGCCCGGCTGCTGCATCACGCCCTGGACGTGGGCTACACGTTTCTGGACACGGCCTCCGTCTATGGGGTCGGGCACAACGAAACCCTGATCGGCGAGACCCTGAAGGCGCGCCGGGACGAGTTCATCCTGGCCAGCAAGTGCGGCCTTGGCCCCAATGCCGAGGGCCGGCGGGAACTGTCCGGTCGTCCGGAGGACATCCGCCGCTCCTGCGACGACAGCCTGCGTCGGCTGCAGGTGGAGATCATCGACCTGTTCTACCTGCATCGCCTAGATCCCCGGGTGCCTATCGAGGACAGCGTGGGAACCCTGGGAGACCTGGTCCGCGCCGGAAAGATCCGGGCGGTAGGGCTGTCCGAGGTCGGGGCCGGAACCCTGCGCCGCGGCCATGCGGAATATCCGATCACGGCCCTGCAGTCGGAATACAGCCTGTGGACCCGCAATCCCGAGGTCGCGACCCTGGAGACCTGTGCCGAGCTGGGAATCGCCTTCGTGGCCTTCAGTCCGGTGGGGCGAGGGCTGCTGACGGGATCACCGCCGGAGCCGGACCAGTTCCTCCCCACGGACATCCGCAAGGACATGCCGCGCTTCCAGGGCGAGGCCTGGGCGGCCAATCTGAAGTTGCAGGACCAGCTGGCCGGCGTCGCCCGCCGGGTCGGCTGCACGCCGGCGCAGCTGGCCATTGCCTGGACCCTGGCCCGCGGCGAGCACGTCATTCCCATCCCGGGGACCAGCAATGTCGATCACATGGTGGAAAACGGCGAGGCCGATGGCGTGACCCTCACCCCGACTGTGCTGGAGGAACTCGAGATCCTCATCAATGCCCGGACGGTCACGGGGCCCCGCTACAGCCCCGCAGCCCAGGCCACGGTCGACACCGAGGAGGTGCCGCCCGAAGAACGGTGAGCCCTGCGCAGACTTCGAGACGGCCCGTCAGGGGCCGACCCGAAGGCTGCGGATCCGGGCCTCACGCCCCCGGGCGGTTTCCTTCTCGTCGAGCCAGGAAGGCCAGTCGCTCGAACAGATGCACGTCCTGCTCGTTCTTCAGCAGGGCCCCGTGCAGGGGCGGGATCAGCTTGGTGGGGTCCCGTTCGCGCAGCACGCTCTCGTCGATGTCCTCGACCATCAGCAGTTTCAGCCAGTCCAGAAGCTCTGACGTGGAGGGCTTCTTCTTGATGCCGGGCACCTTGCGGATGTCATAGAAGATGCGCAGCGCCTCGGAGACCAGCTTCTGCTTGATGCCGGGGAAGTGCACCTCGACGATCTGCTTCATCGTGTCGTCGTCGGGGAAGCGGATGTAGTGGAAGAAGCAGCGGCGCAGGAAGGCGTCCGGCAGTTCCTTCTCGTTGTTCGAGGTGATGATGATCACCGGTCGGATCGCGGCCTTGATCGTCTCGTTGGTCTCGTAGACGAAGAATTCCATGCGATCGAGCTCCTGCAGGAGATCGTTCGGGAACTCGATGTCGGCCTTGTCGATCTCGTCGATCAGCAGCACCGGGCGCCTGGGGGCCTCGAAGGCCTCCCAGAGCTTGCCCTTCTTGATGTAGTTGCGGACGTCCTTGACCCGCTCGTCGCCCAGCTGGCTGTCCCGCAGCCGGGTCACGGCATCATACTCATAAAGACCCTGGTGGGCCTTGGTGGTGGACTTGATGTGCCAGGTCAGCAGAGGGGCATCGAGGGCCTTGGCGACCTCGTAGGCGAGGACGGTCTTGCCGGTGCCCGGCTCGCCCTTGATCAGCAGCGGGCGCTCCAGCGCGATGGAGGCGTTGACCGCCACCTTCAGGTCGCCGGTCGCGACGTAGTCCTCGGTCCCTTCAAAACGCAGGCTCATTCAGCGAAGTCCTTCAAGCGGCGCGGCAGGCGCGAAACAATCGATCACCGCCAACC
>CAIQUG010000115.1 GCA_903874895.1 uncultured Caulobacterales bacterium
AGCCGGTGACCCAGATCACCATCTGACAGGCGGGCACGATGGACTCCACCTCGTCCTTCCAGATCTCGTCAGTGGCGTAGAAGCGCAGCACGCCCGGAGGCGGTGCCCGCTCGCCGGGACGGCCGATGGCCACCACCGGTACCCGACGCGGAATGGCCGTCACCAGCGCCATTTCCGGTGTCAGGGTGATCCGGCTGACACCCACGAGGGCGAGGACAAGGCTCAGCACCTGCGACCGCAGGGAGGGACGGGTCGCCTTCCGGTCGAAATTGAAGGACCGCAGATAGAAGACGGGCGGGCCGTGGGCACGGGCGATCTCCGCCGTCGGCCGCACGCCGCGCTCCTCCATGTGCAGGCGCCGGCGCAGGCGGCCATTGGCCTGCAGCGCCGCCATCAGGGCCAGCGCCCCCAGCAGCAGCGCCCCGGCGATCAAGGCATCCCCCACGGTCATGAACCACGGCAGGTCGGGCACGGGCTGCTGCAGACCGCTGCGCAGGGGCTCGGGTATCCGGACGGCCACGGCATCCCGCTGGGTGGCGGGCAGCACGCGGTCATAGGCCAGCCAGGCGAGCGCCGGGGCGGCCGCGACGGCGGCGACAGCGGCGACCTGCCCGGTAGAGATGACGTACCGCCAGCGCCGGTTCAGGTTCAGGCTGACCCCGTGCTCGCGGACGCCCTGCCGCTTCAGCGTCTCCACCGCGCGCGTGCGCCAGTCCGCATCCACGCCCTCCGGGGCGCGGGCCCACAGGCCCCGGTCGTCAAACCGCTTGAAGGCCCAGTAGAGGGCCAGCAGCACGGACATCCACAACAGGCCCACCCACAGGTCCGCGCTCGCCCGGATGATATCCGGCAGCGCGGCCGCCACCATCGGCCACAGGCGCTCGCCGCCGGGAAGGTGCAGTGTCGCGAACACGCCGAGCCACCGCTCCCTCAGTCCGGGCAGCGTTTCGGGCAGGTGCAGGATCAGCCCCTGCGCCCCCGTCAGCAGGCCGAAGCACCCCAGTCCCGCAAGGGCGAGGCCGGTCACGGCGAACAGGTAATTGCGGTGCATGAGCCACGTGGAGCGGTCGAGGGCGTCGAACAGCCCCCCGCCCTCGAAGGCGACGATGGGCGGGGCCAGCAGGAACTGGAACATCTTCCCCACCAAGGGCAGGGCCGCCAGAACCACGACCCCCAGAGCCAGTCCCCGGACCTCGTTCAGGGCCACATAGGCCCCGAAGGCCAGCCCGACGAAATAGAGATTGATCGCCGCGAACACGACCACCGAAACCACCAGCTTGCGCAGAAAATCCGCAAGGTCCCGGCTGGGGCGCCGGTCCGCCAGGGCGATCATCCCCGCCGTGACCAGCAGGAACAGGGACTGGCGGGTGAGGACGGTGAACAGGTCGAAGTATCGGCCACAGTTAGGGCAGGACAGCCCCCCGGCCGCCAGATAGTTGTTGGCAATATTGACGGCCATGGCCGCCAGATCTCCGGACACGGCGGACCAGACCATGGCGATGGGCAGGGACAGGCCCCACACCACCGGCGAGTACAGGATCACGTGGCGCAGGGTGAAGATCAGGAAATCACTGACATTCACCTTGTTGCGGCGAACGGTGGATGACATTCCGGCCCCCCGCCAGCATGTAAATTTCCGTTAACCAAACTTAATAGGAACAATCGTCGTGGGTCACGCCCTTTCTTGAGCCCCCAACGTCGTTGACCGCGTTCAGAGGCGCGGTCGCGATGCGAACCATGGCTTCAGACGGCGCAGGGCCTCCCGGGTTTCCTCGGTGGAGACGGCGAAGCTGATGCGGATGAACCGTCCCCCGTCCACCGGATCGAAGTCGATGCCCGGGGCGGTGGCGACGCCGGTGTCCCGGACCATCTGCTCGCAGAAGGCCAGGCTGTCCCGGGTCAGATGGCCGATGTCCGCATAGATGTAGAAGGCCCCGTCCGGCGGAGCGATGGCGGACAGTCCGAGGTCCGGCAGGGCGTCCAGCATCAGCTGGCGGTTCACCGCATAGGCGGCCACGTGCTTGTCGAGGTCTTCGCTGCAGTCCATGGCCGCCAGCGCCGCGTGCTGGCTGAGCGACGGCGCGGTCAGGAACAGGTTGGCGGCATAGGAGCGGTAGTGCTCCACCTGGTCCGCCGGGGCCACCATCCAGCCCAGACGCCAGGCCACCATACTGAAATACTTGGAGAAACTGTTGATTACCACGGCGTCCGGGGCGTAGCTCAACATGGACCGGGTCGGCTCGCCATAGGTCAGTCCGTGATAGATCTCGTCGGAGATAATCTGGATGTTCCGGCGACGGCAGACCTCCGCCAGCGCCGCCAGACCCGCCGCGGGGATGATTGCGCCGGTGGGGTTGGCCGGGCTGGCGATCAGCACC
>CAIQUG010000116.1 GCA_903874895.1 uncultured Caulobacterales bacterium
GGGGCGCTGCAGTACGGACTGCTCGCCCTGGTGCCGGTCTATCTGCTGACCATCGTCGCCCTGCTGGCAGGGGCGTGGTCGATCTCGAAGGACAGCCGTCTGGCGGCCCAGCTGGGGGGGTGATCCGGGGGCGTCCGTCGAGACGGTCGCCTTAGCCCTTCAGCCGCTTCAGGGCCCGGCGGTAGCTGGCATAGCCGGGCTGGTCCACGGCCAGCTTGGCCATGCTGGTGGCCCACAGGTGCGCCTTCAGGTCCGGAGTCTCCAGGCTCATGCGGCCGTCGGACAGACGCGCCGCCAGCTCGGCATTCAGCTCGGCCAGCGACCCCCTCCGGCCCAGCAGGGCCACCAGCCGGTCCAGCTCTGCCGCGTCCGACGCCGGGGCCAGCTGAGCCTCCCTTGCGGCGAGATCGCAGGCATTGGCGGCGACCCGGGCCTGGAACATCGTGTGGGCGGAGTGGTCGGTGGTCACCGTCTCCCGCAGGAATTTCGCGATGGCCGGGAGGATCTCCGCGGCGCGGGGTTCATCCTGCATCATCGGCCTCGTGAACCAGGGGAGCGATATAGTCGAGGAGGTCGATCTCCACCTCCGAGGCCCGGCGGCCGATCATCGCCCGCTCCACCGAGGCGTCGGTGCCGGACCGGTAGACCTCTGCCATGCCGGCGCACATCAGCCCCCATTGAAGGGCACCGAACACTTCCCAGAAGCGCACCCGGAACGGGTCCACGGGCGCCCCGCCGGCGGCCTCATAGGCCGCGAACAGGGACCGGCGCGAGCCGAAGCCCCCCACGGGCTTCTCGATGGCACCGAACCGCCAGGAGGGGACGCAGATCCAGCCCAGGTCCTCCATCGGGTCGCCCAGATGGGCCAGCTCCCAGTCCAGCACGCCCACCAGGCCGTCGGGGCCGATCATCAGGTTGCCGTGGCGAAAGTCCCCGTGCACCAGCGCCAGACACGCCGGGTCCGGTGGGTGATGGGCGGCCAGCCAGCGCAGCGCCAGGGCAAAGACCGGGTTCGGCCGGTTGATGGCGGCATAGGTGCGCTCCAGCTCCGCCAGCCGGACGGAGCCGGGAGCGGCGCGCAGGGTCTTCGGCAGCCGGGCCGTGGCGATCCGGTGGATCAGGGACAGGGCCTCGCCGCAGTCCCGGGCCAGCACCTCGCGGGCATGGGCGAATTCGGCGTCCCGCAGGATCTTGCGGGGGATGGTCTCCCCCTCCAGCCGGTCCATGATGAAGCCGGTGCCGCAGCCGTCCTCCGGGGCCAGGACGTAGAACACCGGGGGCACGCGGGCCCCCATCTCGGCGGCCAGCCTGAGCAGGACCGCCTCGGTCTCGAGGCCGGCAGCCAGGTCCGACTGCCGGTCGTTGGGCTTGCGCCGCAGGATCAGGGGACGGGGCCCCCTGGGGGTGTTGAAGGAAAACGCCCAGGTCTCCTGGCTTGCCCCGCCGGACAGGCGACGCAGGCCGTGGAGCTCCCCGCCACTGTGAGAGCCGGGTCCATGAAAAAGGCGCCGCCCCAGGGCCGCCAGCGGCTCTGCCAGTGCGGGATGGGGCGACGCCTCGGTCATGTCGGTCGGTCCGGTGCAGCGACTAGCGCGGGGCCATGCGGATGGCGCCGTCGAGGCGGACATCCTCGCCGTTGAAGTAGCCGTTGGTGATCATGGTGAGCGCCAGCTGGGCGTACTCCTCCGGATTGCCGAGGCGGCGCGGGTGCGGCACCTGGGCCCCCAGGGCGTCCTTCACCGCGTCCGGCGCAGCGGCCAGCAGCGGGGTGTTGAAGATGCCCGGCAGGATGGTGTTCACCCGGATGGCTTCGCTGGACAGGTCCCGGGCGATGGGCAGGGTCATGCCGACGACGCCGCCCTTGGACGCCGAATAGGCCGCCTGGCCGATCTGGCCGTCCTCTGCCGCCACCGAGGCGGTGTTGACGATGGCGCCCCGGTCGCCGTCTTCCAGCGGATCCAGGGTCAGCATGCCCGCCGCCGACTTGGCAATGCAGCGGAAGGTGCCGACCAGGTTGATCTGGATGATCATGTTGAAGGCATCCAGCGGGAAGGACTTGATCTCGCCCGTCTTCTTGTCGCGGCCGGCGGTCTTCACCGCGTTGCCGGTGCCCGCGCAGTTCACCAGGATGCGCTCCTGGCCGATGGCGGCGCGGGCCTTTTCGAAGCCGGCGTCCACGTCGGCGTCGGAGGTCACGTTGACCTTGCAGAAGACGCCGCCGATGTCCTTGGCGACGGCTTCGCCCTTGGCTTCGTTCATGTCGAAGATGGCAACCTTGACGCCCTGTGCGGCCAGGGCACGGGCGGTGGCTTCACCGAGGCCGGAGGCCCCGCCGGTCACGACGGCGGAGATGTGCGGTCCGAGTTTCATGGGTATTGTCCTTGTACTGATGGATAAGAGCGAAGCGCCTAGAGCGCTTCCACGATGGTCACGTTGGTCAGGCCGCCGCCTTCGCACATGGTCTGCAGGCCATAGCGCTTGCTGCGGGCCTTCAGGGCATGGACGAGGGTGGTCATCAGCTTGGCACCGGAGCCGCCGAGGGGGTGGCCGAGCGCGATGGCCCCGCCATTGACGTTCAGCTTGGCCGGGTCGGCACCCACATGCTGCAGCCAGGCGAGGGGCACCGGGGCGAAGGCCTCGTTCACCTCGTAGAGGTCGATGTCGTCGATCTTGATGCCCGAGCGCCTCAGGGCCTTTTCCGTGCCGAACAGGGGCTCTTCCAGCATCACGACCGGGTCGCCGCCGGTGACGGTCATGTGGCGGATGGCGGCGATGGGCTCGACGCCCAGCGCCTTCAGGCCCCGCTCGTTGACGATCATCACGCCGGCCGCGCCGTCGCAGATCTGGCTGGAGGTGGCGGCGGTGATCACGCCGTTCTCCTGCAGGATCTTCACGTTCGCCATGCCCTCGCGGGTCACGTCGAAGCGGATGCCCTCGTCGATCTTGTGGATCTCCTTGGTGCCATCGGGGAGGGTGATCTCGATGCCGGTGATCTCGGCGTCGAACGCGCCGGACTTCGTTGCGGCGATGGCCTTCTGGTGGCTCTCGAAGCCGAACTGGTCCAGCTGCTCGCGGGTCATGCCGTACTTCTTGGCGATCATCTCCGCGCCCATGAACTGGCTGAACTGGATGCCGGGATAGCGGTCCTGCTGCCGGGGGCTCATGGGATGGCCCTGGCCGGCCTTGAGGGCGAGGATGGTCGGGCTGCCCATGGGCACGCGGCTCATGCTCTCCACGCCGGCGGCAATGACCACGTCCATCTGGCCGGACATGACGGTGGCGGCGGCGAAGTGGATGGCCTGCTGCGAGGAACCGCACTGGCGGTCGACGGAGGTGGCGGGCACGCTTTCCGGCAGCTTCGAGGCCAGCACGGCGCCGCGGGCGATGTTGGTGGACTGCTCGCCCCCCTGGCCCACGCAGCCCATGATCACGTCCTCGATCAGCGCCGGGTCGGCACCGGTCCGGTCGACCAGGGCATTCAGGACTTCGCCGGCGAGGTCGGCGGGGTGCCAGCCGCTGGCGCGGCCACCCTTGCGGCCTCCGGCGGTGCGGGTGGCGGCGACGATGTAGGCTTCATGCATGGGAGGGTCTCCTCGGGTTTGGCGGCACCTAACCGGGCTTACGTTCGGTCAAGCAAGAGGGGGGCAGGCAAGGGCTTGTGTGGCCGGGGCGCTCAGGTGCCCCAGAAGGAGAGGGTATCGAGGTCCAGGGCCTGTTCGCAGGCCCCGCGGGTCATCTTGAGGAACAGGGCGTCCCCGCGCTCCGTCCGCTCCACCGACAGGGCGGAGAAGACACCCATCAGCACCCCATGGGTGGCGAAGCGGCGATAGTCGGTCCAGCAGGCTTCCCGGTCATAGCCGGTGACACCCCGGCGGACCAGTTCCGAATGATAGACGCTGACCAGCTCCCGCTCGTGATCCCGGCGCTGCTGCGGGTCGATCCCGGCGGACAGGAAGTAGGCCACGTCCGTGGCCCCCGGTCCGACGGTGACCGTCTGCCAGTCCAGGGTGGCCATGGGGTGGCGGCCGTCCTGCACGTCGAACATCACGTTGTCGAGGCGGAAGTCGGCGTGCTGCACCGTGAGGGGGGCGGGGGAGTCCCCCTGACGCTGGGCCGTCAGCGTGGCGGGCAGGCGCTGGACGACGGCCATGAAGTCCGGCTCCAGCACACCGGCATAGCGTTCGGCGAACAGGCCGATGATGGCGGGCAGCTGCTCGGTCACCATCCCGGACAGCTGCTGCGGCCGGACCGCCAGCCAGTCGATCTCCAGAAGAGATGCATCCCCCCACCGCGGTGCGTGCAGGGCCGCGGCCTGGGCCATGGCCACCGTCGCATCCTCGAGGGAACAGCCGGTCAGCTGGTCCCCCTGCCGGGCGGGGCCCAGGTCCTCGAAGATCAGGGTGAAGTCGTCCGTGGCCGGATCGATCTCCGCCACCAGGGCCCGGGGGGTGTGGATGCCCACGGTCTTCGCCAGCTCCCGGTAGAAGGACACCTCGCGGATGTAGAGCATGTGGTCGGTGCCGGACTTGCGGCTGGCCGGGTCCTTGGCCGGGAACTTCCCCACCACGCTGGCGGGGGCCCCCGGCGCGTCGCCGTCATAGGTCAGGGAGAAGCGGAAGCTGTCCCCCACCAGGCCGTTGCCCACGCCCCGGGCGGACACGGTCGCCACGCGGCCGCCGTCCCCCAGCAGCCCGGCGCGGCGCAGGGCCTGCGTCATCCAGTCGGCGTCGATCTGCGCCGGATCGGGCGCGAGCAGGCGTCTGTCCATTCGTCCTCCCAGATCCGCCCCGGCGGTGCCTGCGTCTGGTGCGCAGGCTTGCTCGCCGGGTCCGGCCGTGTGTCTCGCGATCGGGCTGTCCGGGTTTCAGTGCATCTCGAAGCGGATCGGCACGGTCTTGGGACCGCACACGAAATTGGACAGCATGTTCCTAGGTTCGCCGTCCAGGGTCACGCTGTCCAGTCTCGGCAGCAGTTCTTCCCACAGGATGCGCATTTCCATGCGGGCGAGATGCTGGCCGAGGCACACATGGGCCCCGTAGCCGAAGGCCACGTGCTTGTTCTGCTGCCGCTCGGCATCGAAGCGGTAGGGATCGGCGAAGGCCGCCTCGTCCCGGTTGCCGGAGGGATAGCTGAGCATCATCCAGTCGCCCCTGGCGATCTTCTGGCCCGCCAGCTCGGTGTCCTGGGTGGCACTGCGCATGAAGTGCTTCACCGGGGTCACCCAGCGGATGCTTTCCTCCACCAGACCAGGGATCAGGGCCGGATTGGCCTTCACCCGGGCGAACTGGTCGGGGTTCTTGGCCAGTTCCCAGAGCGCGCCCGCGGTGGTGGACGAGGTGGTGTCGTGACCGGCGGTGGCGACGATGATGTAGTAGCCGATGGCCTCCAGGTGCCCCAGAGGCTGGCCGTTCACCTGGCCGTTGGCGATGACACTGGCAATGTCGTTGCGCGGGCTCTTCCGCCGGTCCTCGGTGATGGCGTTGAAATACATCATGAAGTCCATGACCACGGACTGCAGGCTGGCCACGGCCGCCTCCGCGTCGCCCACCTCCTTGCCGTCCCGGTTCAGGTCCGGATCCTGGGAGCCGAACAGCTCCTGGGTCAGCTTCAGCATCCGCGCCTCGTCGGATTCCGGCACGCCGAGCACCTCCATCACCACGTGCAGGGGATAGAGGAAGGCCACGTCGCGGGCGAAGTCGCAGCGGTCGCCCAGGGCGAACATGCCGTCGACAAAGCCCCGGGCGATCTCGCGAATCCGCGGCTCGAGGGTGCGCAGGTTCTGCGGCATGAACCAGGGCTGGGTCAGGCGGCGGTAGGCGAAGTGGTCCGGGTTGTCCATCTGCACGAGGGAGCGGATCAGGTGCGGGCTGCCGCCGGTCATCTTCTTGACCTGCTCGCCACCCTCGATGGTGGTGAAGGTGGTGAAGGTATCCCCGTTGTGGAACAGGTCGTTGTTGCGCTCCACCTCCAGAATGTCCGCATGGCGCGTCACCACCCAGAAGGGATCGCAGCCCTCCGGCTGGGCCACGCCCAGCGGGATTTCCCTGCGCAGGAACTGGAATGCCCGGTCCAGCCGGTCGCCGTCGGCATAGGCCTTTGGGTCGACGATATCGAGGGCGATGTCTGCGGGAATGTTGGGCGAGATCACGGGGCCGTCTCCATCCGTCTGTCGATTTTACCGGGAGGCTAACAGACTATTGCTATACGTCCAACAAATAAGTAGCCTTGAGGCATGAGCGCGTCCGACGCCGATCTGTCCGTGGTTCCCCGCCCCCGCCGCACCCAGGCGGAGCGTCGGGACGTGTCGGAGCGCCTGCTGGTGGAGGCGACCCTGGACGTGGTCGCCGCGCAGGGGGTCAGCGCCGCGACCTTCGATGCCATCGGCCGGGCGGCGGGCTACAGCCGGGGGCTGGCCACCCAGCGGTTCGGCTCGAAGCAGGGCCTGATCGATGCGGTGATCGCCTATCTGCACGCCCGGCGGGACGACCTGATGGACGCCGCCCACGTGGCGGAGATGCCCCCGCTGGAGGCGGTTCTCTACTATGCCGACAGCCACTTCCGGCTCCTCGACCAGGACGTGAGTGGCCGGGCCTATTTCATGCTGATGGCCGGGGCCGTTGCGGACGCCTCCGCCCTGCAGGCCGCCTTTGCCGCGAGCCATGACCGGGTCCGGTTCTGGCTGGCCGAGCGGGTGCGGGCCGGGCAGGCGGCGGGCCAGATCCGTGGCGGTCTTGAACCGGATGGCGTGGCGCTGATGGTGGGGTCATTGCTGCTCGGGGTCTCGTTCCAGTGGCTGGCGGATCCGGCCACGCCGCTGGGCCTCATCCGCCGCACCAGCCTCGGCCTTCTGCGGGACAGCCTGTCCGCGGAGCCTGCAACGGAGTCCCCCCCATGACCGACGTCCCCTACACGGCGTGGCAGTGCCGCACCTGCGGCTACATCTACGACGAGGAGGCCGGCGATCCCGGGGAAGGCCTCGCCCCCGGCACCCGCTGGGCGGACGTGCCTGCGGACTGGATCTGCCCCCTGTGCGGCACGCCGAAGAGCGATTTCGACATGATCGCACTCTGACGGACCGTGTCTCCCCGTCGGTGCCATGAGGGGGAGGGTCTGCGCCGTCGTCTCTCCTGCAGGCTCCAGCCCGGAGAGACGCCATGATGGTCGAGACCGACATTGTTCGTGAACTGCAGGTGGCCGATGCGCCCTGGCTGAGGCAGGCCCCCCGGCAGCGGGTGCTGTTCAGCGGCATCCTCGCCCGCCCGGCCTCCCGGTGCCGCTGGCGGGTGACCATCCGCGAGCTCTCGTCCCGTGGGGCGCAGGTGTTCCTCGATCCTGCCCTTCGGGTGACGGATCATCCGGTGCTGATCATTCCCCGGCACGGGGTGGCCATGGTCACCCGCAAGGTCTGGCAGCAGGCCGGGCGGGCCGGCTTTGAATTCCGGCAGGCCATCGACCTCGCACGGCCCGCGACCCCGGAAGAGCACTGGCTCCGCCAACTCTGGCTCGAGGCCGACGAGAGTCCCGCCGTGATGTGATGGTCTGCGGGGATCGGGGTGCGCCCCGAGCGGATGGAACCCGACCTCCGGCAACCTGGAACACGGTTGGCCGCATCACCCTGAAGCGGACATTGCGAACGGCAGGGATGGGGGGGAAGCGGATATTCGAAGTGTTGTTCTTGCCTGCGATCTTACCGGCCCTAAATCTCGCGTTGGCCCAATTGGTCGGGCGCGCATCACGGTTCGCCAAAAATGCATCTGAGGGTTCAGCGTGCCCGGCCCAGAGGTGCAAGGGATGTAAAGGAAGCCGTTCATGCCCGACCTCATCGTCATCATCGGACCGGGCCAGATCGGTCAAGCCATCGCCCGGCGCGTGAGCTCGGGCAAACGGGTGCTGCTGGCCGATCTTCGAAGGGAGAGCGCCCAGGCGGCGGCGGACGTCATGGCGGGTGCGGGCTTTGACGTCTCCGTCGCCACGGTAGACGTGGCCTCCCGGGCCAGCGTCGAAGCGCTTGTCGCGACGGCGACCGGGCTCGGCTCCGTCACGGGCCTCGTCCATGCCGCGGGGGTCTCTCCGAGCCAGGCGCCGCCGGCGACGATCCTGCGGGTTGATCTCTATGGCGTGGCCCTCGTACTGGAAACCTTCGGCGACGTCATCGAACGGGGAGGGTCCGGGGTCGTGATCGCCTCGCAGTCCGGCCACCGGCTCCCGGCCCTGAGCGCAGAACAAAACCGCGCGCTCGCTCTGACGCCCGTCGAGGATCTTCTCGGCCTGCCGTTCCTCCAGCCGGATCAGGTCACGGACCCGCTGCACGCCTACCAGCTGTCCAAGCGCGCCAACGCCCTTCGGGTGATGGCCGAGGCCGTCCGGTGGGGACGCCGCGGCGCCCGGGTCAACACGATAAGCCCGGGGATCATCATGACGCCTCTCGCGCGGGATGAACTCAGCGGTCCGCGCGGCGCCGGCTACCGGCGGATGATCGAGGTGTCCGCGGCCGGGCGCGCCGGAACGCCCGACGAGGTCGCTCACCTGGCGGCGCTGCTCATGGGGCCGGACGGCAGCTTCATCACCGGCAGCGATGTCCTGATGGATGGCGGAGTGACTGCGGCCTACTGGTTCGGCGACCTGGCGCCGAAGTGACCCGGCCGGACGCCGAAGGCGGACGGTGATCCGGGAGACGATGACGGCTATGGGTCGAGTCTCGCCGTTGTCGTCCAGCCCTGAACCGGACGGTTGCCTGCCACCTCGCCCCCGGACCGCCGGGACTGACGTGCCGGATCCCGGACCCTAGTGCGCCTCGTCCCAGTTGGCGGCGGCGCGGGCTTCCACCAC
>CAIQUG010000117.1 GCA_903874895.1 uncultured Caulobacterales bacterium
AACAGGCTGCAGAAGGTGTTCGGGAAGCTGCTGGCGTCATAGCAGGAATTCATCACCTGGGTCAGGGACAGGCTGGTGATGGGGTCCTTGAGGTGGATGTTCACCCAGTCGATAGCCAGGATCAGATGCGGGATCTGGTGCTGGTCCGCGCCACTACGAAGTTCCGCGCCGCTGCGCTGGGGGCGCCGCTGCCGAACAGGTTCAGCGGCACGCAGCCCGTCACCGAGGCCGGCTGTCCGTAGGGCGTGGCCGCCGGCGGGGTCAGGGTGACCGAGCAGACGATGTTGCCCGTGGCCGGGTCCTTGACCGCGTTCACGGCGTTGTAGAAGTTGGCGTTGTTGATGTCGAAGCCGGTGATGGTGGCTTCCGACCGGCCGTAGTTGAACGAGCCGTCCCAGTTGATCTTGCGATCAAAGATCGTGACGTCGCCCTTCACCCCCGTGACCAGCCGGTAGACATTGATCAGGTTGGTGGCCGTGGGCGGCGCCAGATCGGTATTGGCCCGCTGCAGGAAGAAGGTTTTGGTGACCCCGTTGGCCTGCAGGATGGCCTTGGCCTGGGGCGTCAGGAAAGCGTTGTTGATGCTCAGTTCCACCGGGCCGGAGCCATAGGTCGGGAAGAAGGTGGACTGGTAGGTGGGCTGGGCAGCCAGCTGGCGACCCTCGTTGTGGGCGTAGTAGGCCTCGCCGTAGAGCCGCACATGCGGCGTCAGGTCATAATGCGCGAACCCGTCCAGCAGGGTCCTGTTCAGGGGCGCGATGAAGGACGAGGCGCTGCTCAGGTCATAGCCGTCACCCCCCTTGGCGAACACCGGACCATCGTTCAGCACGCCGAAATTGTAGGGCTGCAGGGTCCCGTCCTTGGCAAAGGCCACCGTCTGGCCCGCCGCGTTCTTGATCCCGTCACCATACTGCGGAAGACCCCCGGTCAGGACCGGAATGCCGTTGGGGGACAGGCTGGGAACCGTCGCGTTCTCGATCAGGCAGCGGCCGTATCCCGCGGCCGTGCAGGCCGCGGACGGCACGAAGGTGTCGTAGGGCAGCACCTTCTTGCGGTCGGCGTAGGAGAGACCGTCCTGCTTGGTATATTCGACGCTGACCGTCACATTGCCCCGGTCGTCGGCAAAGTTGCCGCCCGCCAGCAGCCGCGCCGCATAGGACGATCCGTCACCCTTGTTGGAGACGCCGTACTGGGTCTCCAGGGTGACCCCCTGATAGTTGTCCTTCAGGATGATGTTCACCGTCCCGGCGATGGCGTCCGCGCCGTAGGTGGGGGCCCCGCCGACGGTCAGGACTTCCACGTGGTCCACCAGTCCGGCGGGAATGTCGTTCAGGTCCACTTCCTGACCTGCCGGGGCACCGCCGAACGGGCCCGGCACGGTGGCCGCGGACGAGGACACGAAGCGACGGCCGTTCACCAGGGTCAGGGTCCGCTGCGCCCCCAGTCCGTACAGGTTGACGAACTGCTGACCCACATTGGCGCCGGACTGCTGTCCGGTGTTGTTCGAGCCAGGCGTACCGAAGGCCGACAGCTCGTTCAGGCTGTCCGCGACATTGGTGAAGCCCCGGTCGGCAATGGTCTCCGACGACACCGTCTGGGCGGGCTGCAGCGTATCGAAGCCGGCACGGGGAATGCGCGAGCCCGTCACCACCACTTCCTGCACATCGGCGGTCTCGGTGGCCGGTGCCGGAGCGGCGGCGGCGAGGGCGATGGACGCCGTGGACCAGGCGGCCAGGGACACGCCGAACAGAGCGGTGGACGCCATCAGATGGCGAAGGTGGAACGGATGCCTCATCTTAACTACCCCCAGTTTGAGTGTCAGGTCGGTGTGATCGGAATGCGAACGCGGCCGCGACGGCCGCGGGTGGTCATTGCCCGGCTGCGGGCGTGGGTGCCGTGGCGAGATAGGTCGGGGCCTGGCGCGCCTTTGCCCGTTGCTCGAAGGCATAGCCGTAGGCCAGCAAGGCGGGCTCGCTCCACGCCGTGCCGATGAAGGACAGCCCGACAGGCAGGCCGTCCACCTGGCCCATGGGAACGGTCAGGTGCGGATACCCCGCCACCGCGGCGGGACCGCCGGCACCCCCGGAGGACGGCCGGTCCTTCAATACCGGATCGATCAGCCAGGACGGCCCCAGGGTCGGTGCAACCAGGACGACGACGGAACGGGCCTTCAGCATGGCGTCGATGCCGTCGGGCCCCGCCGCCTTGCGGGCCTCGGCCTCGGCCTTCAGATAGGCCGGGTCGGCCAGGTCCGTGGTGGCCTGTGCCGCCTCGAACAGTTCCTGGGCAAACAGCGGCATTTCGCTGGCCGCATGGGCCCGGTTCCAGGCGATCACATCGGCGAGGGAGCGGGTCGGGACCTGACGGGCGTCCGTGGTGGCCAGATAGGCGTTCAGGTCGGCCTTGAGCTCCCACATCAGCACGTCATGCTCCCGCCGGCCGATCTCCACGGCATTGGGGAAGGCGTCGATCTCCACGAGGGTCGCGCCGGCGTCCTTCAACACAGCCAGGGCCTGGTTGAACACGGCCTCGGTCTCCGGGTGGAAGCCGGCGGCAAAGCGCATCACCCCGACCCGAACCCCCTTCAGGGCCTCCGGGCGGAGGCCGGCGGCGTAGTCCGTGCGATGGGCGTCCGCAGACGCGGTCGCCGGGTCGGCGGGATCGGATCCCGCCATGGCCGTCAGCAGCAGCGCCGCATCTCGCACGGACCGGGTCATGGGACCGGCCGTGTCCTGGCTGTGGCTGATGGGCACGATGTGGGTCCGCGACACGAGGCCGACCGTGGGCTTCAGTCCGACCAGGCCGTTGGCCGATGAGGGGCAGGTGACCGAGCCGTCGGTCTCGGTTCCCACCGTTGCCGCCGCCAGGCTGGCGGCGGCCGCCGCCCCTGATCCGGCACTGGAACCGCAGGTGCTGCGGTCGAGGGCGTAGGGGTTGCGGGCCTGGCCGCCGACACCGCTCCAGCCGCTGATGGAATGGCTGGACCGGATATTGGCCCATTCGGACAGGTTGGTCTTGCCGAGGATGATGGCGCCCGCGGCCTTCAGACGCGCCGCCACCGGGGCGTCCCGACGGGTCACATTGTCCTTCAGGGCCAGGGATCCGGCGGTGGTCGCCATCGGGTCATTCGACTCGATGTTGTCCTTGATCAGGATCGGCACCCCTGCAAGGGGCCCCAGCTTCGCGCCGCGGGCCCGGGCGGCGTCGGCGGCGCGCGCATCATCCAGGGCCTGGGGATTGACGGCAATCACCGCGTGCAGCCGGGGGTTCAGCGCAGCGATCCGGGCGGTGTAGGCCGATACAAGCTGGACCGAGGTCACCCGGCCGCTGGCCAGGTCCTGCTGCAGCTCGGGCAGACCCTTTTCGACGATGTCGTAGTCTGCCGCGGAGGCGGACACGACCGTGCCGAGCCCCAGTGCGATCGCAGCCCCCACGACGCTCGACTGCATACGAAATTCCCCCATGACCGACCCGAAGCCGGGGTCCTGCGACCGCAGCGGTCCGGATTCCGGCAGACCGGTCCACGATGGTTAATGGTAGGAGATCACGGGGGGCGAGGGCCATCCCCCCAGTTGGGGGGGCGGGAGATCAGTCAAGATAGGCGAGCATATGCGCACGGGCGACGGCCTGGGCCCGACTGTTCACCTGCAGTCTGTTGAACAGGCTCTGCACGTGCTCCTTCACCGTATCCACCGAAAGGCCGAGCTGGTGGGCGATTTCCCGGTTTGTCTTGCCAAGGGAGATCCATCGCAGACACTCCACCTCCCGCGCGGACAGGATGTTGCCGCGGGTGCGGCTCAGCTTCGGCTCGAGCAGGGCGTGGCTCTTGTGACCGATCAGGAAGAGCCGCTGCATGGCCGCCTCGAGATGGTCCGGGGAATGCGCCTCTGCGCTGTAGAAGTTCAGCGAGGCACAGCGCCCGTGACTCATGCGGATGCGGAAGCTGATCCCCGTACGCATGCCCTGGGCCAGGAACCACCGCACCTGGGACATGTCCCCGGACGTCAGACGGTGATCCTTCGCGATGGACAGGGTCGACCGGGTGTTCTCGAAGGCGATGGGCGTGTTCGACACGGGAATCTCGCCCCGCGCCACCATCCGGCGCAGGGGATCCTCCCGCATGCGGCTGAAATACCGTGTCAGGAACTCCTGGGAGAGGCCGTGGGTCAGGACATCCGCCGGCGGGTCGATCTGTCCGTCCAGCAGGTCGATGGCATACATGAACTTGTCGAAGCCGGTGTCCCGCGCGTGGCCGAACATCGCAACGGCCTGCTCCGGCAAATCTGAGAGTGTCGGCATGTGTCCCCGCCCGGCTGACACCTGCAACGATGATCGCGCTGCAACAAATTTATGAACGCAATTTGACACAAAGGAAAGCGGCCTTGCGGCGGGCTGCGGGCCGCTTCGCTCCCGACACGGCGGCCTAGACCAGGGCCCTGCGCCAGGCCGCGATCAGGGCTTCGGGCGCCCCCGTTCCGAACACGTAGCGGTCCGGCCGCACCAGCACGGCGCGGGCCCCTCGCCGGGCGAGCCAGGCTTGGAGGGGCTGGGCGAAATCCCCTGGAATCCCGTCGTCCAGGGGCAGGACCCGGAGGCCGGGACCGGCGGAGACGGCATCGTTGGACACCTCATCGCTGGACACGGCATCGGCGGTGATCAGCCAGGCCCCGTCACCGGCCACGTCATCCCACCGCCGTGTCCCGCTCCACGGTTGGACGAAGGGTTCTCCCGCCGCCGGGCTTCCAGTCAGGACACAGGGGCCGGCAACCGGAGGAAACGCCATGCCCTGCCCCGGCACATCCGGTGGTGCCGCGGACCGCTGGGCCAGCAGGGCGGCATCGCGCTGGGCGGCGGCGTCGGGATCGAGGATGCAGACAGTGCGGCCCATCATCAGGGCCAGATCGATGATCGCCTTCACGTGGGGGCGACGTTCGGTCTCGTAGGTGTCCAGAAGACCCTCGCCGGCTTCGCCCCGGAGCACGGCCGCGAGCTTCCACGCCAGGTTGGCCGCGTCCCGCACGCCGGAGCACAACCCCTGTCCCGCAAACGGCGGCATCTGGTGCGCCGCGTCACCGGCAAGGAAGACCGGTCCCCGGCGCCAGGCGTCCGCCACCAGGGCATGGAAGCGATAGACGGCCTTGCGCTCCAGCGTGACCGCCCCATCCACCTTCCAGGGAGCCAGCAGCGTGGCGATGAAGCCGTCGCCCAGGGCCACCTCCGGCGACTCGTCGGGCTTCAGCATGAACTCCCATCGGTGACGGCCGGCCCCCATCATCACGCAGGTGGTCGGACGCGCCGGGTCGCAGATCTGCAGGTTGATGTTCGGAAGACGGGCGGGATCCTGCACCATGGTGTCGATCACCAGCCAGGGCTCGTCGAACTGAAGGTCCTCAAGCCCGATGCCGCAATGGGCCCGGACAAGGGAGGCGGCGCCATCGCAGCCCACCAGGTAGCGGGCGGCCACACGCTGCTCACCGTCCACAGTCCGGAACCGGGCCTCCACGCCTGCGCCGGCGTCGTGAAAGTCGAGAAGCTCCCAGCTGACCCGCAGATCCACGTTGGCGAGGTCCGCGATCCGCTGGCGAAGGGCCGCTTCCACCGAGGGCTGGTGGATCATGTTGCTGGCCGGCCAGCCGGACGGGGAGCCGTGGCTGAGGAACCGCATCAGCACCTGCCGATCGGCGGTGAGGAAGTCATACTGCTCCGCCGGACGGGACGTGGCCATGATCGCGTCGGCCACCCCCGCCTGCTGGAAGATCCGCACTGTCTCGTGGTCGATGTGCGCCGCCCGGGGCAGGGGATAGATCTGCGGTGCCCGGTCGGTCAGCAGCACCCGAAGGCCGGACTGGCCCAGCAGGATCGCCAGCACCGCGCCGGTCGGGCCCGCGCCCACCAGGATCACGTCATAAGCTGCAGTCATCCCTCAGGCCTCGGCCACGAACGGGTTCTCGATATGGCCGAGCCCCTCGACCTCGCACCGCACCACGTCCCCCGGCTTGAGGAACTGCCGCGGGGTCATGGCCGCCCCGACCCCGCCGGGGGTGCCGGTGAAGATCAGGTCGCCCGGCTCCAGGGTCATGGCCTGGGACAGGTGGGCGATCTGCTGGAAGACATTGAAGACGAGATGCCGGGTGTTGGAGCTCTGCCGCACGTCGCCGTTCACGGTACAGCTGAGGTCCAGGATGTGGACATCGGCCACCGCGTCCGCCGTGGTGATCCAGGGGCCGAAGGGCGCGTGCGTGTCGAAGGACTTGCCGAGCGA
Organism: uncultured Caulobacterales bacterium; assembly: GCA_903874895.1. Classification (GTDB taxonomy): domain Bacteria; phylum Pseudomonadota; class Alphaproteobacteria; order Caulobacterales; family Caulobacteraceae; genus CAIMFV01. The sequence continues at coordinate 6,263 of CAIQUG010000117.1, forward strand.
CCACTGGGGCGTCCGGTGCTGCCAGAAGCGCTCGGTCACGTCATTGCCGACGCAGTAGCCGAAGATGTGCTCCGCCGCCCGGTCCTCGGGGACGTTGCGCCCCCCCGTGCCGATCACCGCCACCAGCTCCACCTCGTAGTCCACCCGGGGACCGGTGCGGGCGATGGTCACCGGGGCGAAGGGACCGTTCACCGCGGTCACGGCCTTGGTGAACCAGACCTGGTGCTCCGGCGTCTGGGCCTGGCTCTCGGCGATGTGGTCCGCATAGTTGAGGCCGATGGCGAAGATCTTTCCCGGACGCAGGACCGGGGCCAACAGGGTCACCTGGCTCAGGGGCCGGGCGTCACCAACCTCCAGCGCCTGTTCCACCCGGGGGCGAAGCTCTCCCCATCCGGCGATCAGGGCGGTCATCGGGCCGTCGAACCCGGCATCCACCAGCCGGTCCTCGACCACCACGCCGACGCGGGGGCCGCGCGCCCCCTGATAGGTGCAGAGTTTCATGTGAATTTGCCCTTCCCGCCTAAGCCATCATCGGGTGCCGGGGCCCCCATTGCGTTCCCATCAATTCGTCGAATGTCGCGATGTTGGAGCCATCGTCGGCGGTGAACAGGTCCCCGTCCGTCCAGTGTTCCAGCTCATGGCCGAAGGGGTCCTTCCAGTAGTCGAAGATCTGGCTGCCGAGGATATGGCGGCCGATGCCCCAGGCGGGCGTACGCCCCTCCCCCTTCAGACGGGCGTGACCGACCATCAGGTCGTCCAGATGCGCCACTTCGAAGGCCGCATGGTTGAAGGCCGGGGCCCGGGGCGACTGGAGCAGGAACAGGGTGTGATGATCCGTCGGCTGCGCCCCGCGATCGCAGCGCAGGAAGGCACCGATGGCCATCTCCGGGGCCAGCCGGATCTCGTCGGAGGTGATGAACCCGAACCGTGCCTTGTACCAGGCCTCGGACCGGCGGAAGTCCGTGACCTCCAGCACCGCATGGCCGAGGCGCACCACCGTGGAGGGGCCGGGGGCCAGGCGGACCGGGATCCGGGTGCGGGCCTTGCGCCCCCCGGTGTTGCGCGACGGCGCCTCTGGCAGCGGCAGTGGGGTGGCGGGGGTCTGTCCGGCCACCACCTCCACCCCGTGACCATCGGGATCGGTCAGGCGAACCACCCGTCCGCCGCCGGGCCCGTCCAGATCCGCCACGGCCACCCCCTCCGCCGCAGCCAGACGTTCGAGATCCTCAAGGCTCTCCGCCCGGAAGCCGACGGCGAGGAAACGCGCCGCTCCCCGTTCGGTCAGGTGGATTGCCGGCGCAGGACCCGCCCCCCGGCAGACCAGCCGGTCCGCCGTCTGCAGGACGGGCACAAGGCCGAACGACACCGCGAAGCGGGCCATCTCCTCCAGGTCCGGTGCGGCAAAGCGCACATGGGCGATGTCTTCGATCCGGATCAGGCTCACGACCGCACCTATTTGACTGTTTGGTCAAATAGACGCCAGGGTGGCCCTCCGGTCAAGGGCCGATTGCAGGATCCCGGGGAGCATCGTCGGAAAACAGGTCCTGCGCGACCTCGTCCAGCACGATCCGCGTGTCCGCGGCGGACAGGCCGAGGCCGCGAAAGGCAAACGACAGGACCGAGCGGAACAGGGCCCCGGCCTCCGCCCGGTCCAGACGATCGAACACCACCTTGCGGATCAGGAGATGCGTGATCCCGATCAGGTTGAGCATGGCAGCGCTGACATCCGCCCCGTCGAAGCGCCCGGTCCGCATGCCCAGGTCCAGGTCGGCGCGGAGCCCGGCATTCAGGGCGTGGTCAGGGTCCGCCCCCCGGAGGTCCGCTGTCACCACGATGGTGGCCTTGTCCGGCGCGGCCAGGGCGAAGCGGACGAACTGCCCGATCCCCTGCGCCACCCGGCGGGCGGGGTCGTCGATGTCGCGATTGGCGGCGGTGATCGTGGCCTCCACCTCCGTGCGGACGGCGGTGGCGATCTGACGGGCAAAGGCCTGCTTGTCGGCAAAGTGGTAGAAGAAACTGCCCTTGGCCACCCCGGCCGCCTCGACGATCTCGTCCACGGACAGGCTGTCGATGGGCCGTTCGGCCAGCAGTCGCAGGCCGGCGGAGACCAGCGCAGGACGGATGCGGCCGCGTCCACGGCCCCCACCCGGGGTTGGCGAAATGGCGTCGGCACCGGTCATGACCGCGGTTATGGGCGCAAGCCCGATCCGCGCCAACCCGAAATCGCGGCAAATCCCGAGCGACGCCGCTCGCTGCCGGCTGCCGACTACGGAACATGGAACCACCTTGTCAGGGCCTGGCCAAGTTATTCGCAGCCTCGGTCCGCAAGCCTCCACTGACCTTCGCCATTCCGGGCCGCCTTCTTTACGAATATTCAATCCAAATTACAGAAATATTAGCTGCTAAAGCCCGCTGCCGGTGAACCCAAGTTCGACCGGTACCTGACGGCGCACCGCACGACCGGCCCGAGTGCCAAGGAGGAATACATGTCGAACCGTGATGCTCGGACCCGCAAGCGCCTGATCGGCACCCTGTCCGCCGTCGCCAGCCTCGGCCTGGCCACCGGAACCGCCCTGGCCAAACCGCCGCACGAGCCCAGCGTCGACATCTTCGGAAACATCTCGGAAAAGGTGGTTCACAGGTCCGGGCCACACGCCCAGGCCACGCGCAACTTCGCACCGCCCGCCGGCTCGACCGCCGCCAACCGCAGCCCGATCACCTATCACAATGGCCCGGTGATGACCGCGCTCTCGAAGATCGTGGTGATCTGGTACGGCAACTGGGCCCAGCCCACCGGGACAGACACGGCGGCCGGCCAGCAGATCATCCGCGATGCGCTCTTCGGTCTGTCCGCCCCGCCGTCCACGGGCTTCACCAACTATACCGGCATCACCACCGGGGCGTCGTCCGGCCTCGGGGTCTACACCCAGACCGGTGGGTCGGCGGTGGCCCAGGTCTCGTCCCCGACGCTCATCGAGTACCCTCAGCCGATCTCGGCCGCCTATGGCGGCTATGTGCTGACCGATGCGAGCGTCCAGGCCCTCGTCACCAGCTTCGCCAGCTCCGCGCCGGATCCGAATGCCATCTATCTGGTGCTGTCCTCGTCCGACGTCAGCGAAAGCTCGGGCTTCCTGACGGCCTACTGCGGCTGGCACACCTACACCACGGTAGGGTCGACAGCGGTGAAGTACGGCTTCATCGGCAATCCGAACAAGACCCTCACCGCCTGCAACGTGAACACCGCCGGCGTGTCGCCCAACGACAACCCGGCCGTCGACGCCATGGTGTCGGTCATCGCCCACGAGCTGGAGGAGACGGTGACCGATCCCCTGATCAACGGCTGGTACAATCGCTCGCAGGCGGAGAACGGCGACATGTGCGCCTGGACCTTCGGCAACGCCCAGACCAAACTGGCCAACGGCTCCTACTACAACGTCACCCTGCCGACCAAGGGGGGCGGCAGCCGCCACTATCTGATCCAGAGAGCTTTGGCGCCCACCAGCTCGAAATGCTACGTCAACGCGACGGGGGCGATTCAGTAGCGTCCCGATTCGGGGAGGGTCGGATTGACCACGGCGGGGACAGGGACACGGATCTGGTTGGCCGTCCTGGCCCTGCTGGCACTGCTTCTAGCCTCGCCGGCCCGGGCGCAGACCGACGAGGCGACGCTGGTCAGCGTGACCCTGGCCGACACCTCGCCCGCAGAGACCCGCCTTGTCCTGACCTTCTCCGGCCCGCCGCCCCCCGTCAGCATCACGGGCAATGACGGCGGGCGACCGGCCCTGGTGCTGGCCCGGGCCAGCCGGTCCCCCGGTGCCAACAGCCCCAGCTTCGTCCGGGGCTATCTGCGGGACGTGGCCTTCGACCAGCGGGGCGGCGATCTCGTCCTCGGCCTGTCCGGCCCCGGGGCCATGCATGTGGAGGCCGCCCCCGTCGGCGGGCAGGCGATCTTCGTTACCGTTCGCGCTGCCGACGGCCGGCCCGCCCCGGGGGCCGGAACCGGCAAGACTCCTGCGACCCCCCAGGTCCGCGGCAGCGCTCCCGTGTCCCTTGCCATCTTCCGCGACCGGAGCGGCGAGGACGAGGACTTCGCCGTCGTTCCCCTGAAATACGCCGATGTGAGCGAGATCGTCGGCCTGCTGAGCGACGGTCCGGCACAGAAGCCCAACGATACCTTCATCCCGCAGGAACCCGCCTTCGGCTCATCCGGCATCACCGGCGGGTCATCCAGCACCTACCAGCAGAATCAGGCTCTGCAGAACCAGGACGCGCCGCCCATCGGGGCCCAGGTGGATGATGCCATCGGCATAGACCGCCGCCTCAACGCCGTCATCCTGCGCGGCCCTCCAGAGCGGATCCGGCGCCTGCGCGACCGAATCGCCCTCCTTGACGTCCCTGTGAACAGCGTGCTGCTGGAGACCGTGTTCGTCGAACTGACGGAGACGGGGGCCCGCAATGTGGGCATCGACTTCAAGAACAGCGCCGGCAAGATCGGCGTGGTCACCGTCAATTCCGGGGCCTTCACCCCCGGCGGCGGCATCGGTTCCAACGGCCTCAGCAATTCCGGCCAGACCAGCCTCGCCCTGCAGGCCGCGATCTTCGCCCAGGTCTCGAAGGGGGAGGGGCGGATCATCTCCCGGCCGCGCATCTCGGCCCAGAGCGGATCGTCCGCCAAGATCATCACCGGGGATGCCCTGCCGATCCTCACCTCCATCGCCCTGTCCGGGGTGAACGCCGTGTCGCAGCAGGTCCAGTACGTGAACGTCGGCGTGACCCTGCAGATCGCCCCCCGGGTCAGCGACGACGGCTATGTGACGTCCCACGTGTTCTGCGAGGTCTCCAGCGTCACCGGCTATTCCCAAGGCTATCCCACCATCAGCCAGCGGGAGGCCTCCACCACGGCCACGGTCATGGACGGGGACTATTTCGTCATCGGCGGCCTGACACAGGAAAACCGGCTCACCACCCGGGAAGCGACCCCCGGCCTGAGCCATATTCCCCTGGTGGGCGAATTTTTCAAGCTCCACCTGGCCAACGGGTCGCGCACCCAGCTGTACATCGTCGTGACACCGCACATTGCCCGGCCCGCCGATACCGCCGCCGCGAAGGCGCTCACCGAGAAGTAGCGCCGGGGTGCCGGCTCGGACCGGTCACCGGAGTTGGCGCCCCGGCGTCGCCGGACCCACCAAGCGCCAGAGGGCGCCGGGGCGCAGGCCGACCAGGTTGGGACCATCGACCGCGCCTCACATGGCGGCTCGCGCGCCAGCTTCAACACCGCCGGGATCAGAGAGACACGATCCAGAGCAAAAATGGCCCGGCGACGGGGATCGATTGGACGACAGGCCGGGCATCTGACCAAGCTTGACCGGCTGATTTAACGGATACTTGGCGGTCGCCGATTTTCTGCCCATGATTGCTTTCGGCTAAGGCCAGACCTCCCGGGGGACCGACGGTGACGAAAAAGACCCAGATCGTGATTGTCGGAGGCGGAGCCGGCGGGCTGGAGCTGGCAAGGCGCCTCGGCCAGCGCTTCGGCCGCAAGCACCACGACATCATCCTTATCGACAAGAACCGGACACACATCTGGAAACCGCTGCTGCACGAGGTGGCGGCGGGATCGCTGGACGCCAATCTCGACGAGGTGGGCTATCGCAGCCACTGCCACCGCTGGGGCTACCGGTACTTCTACGGGGCCCTGGAGGGGATCGACCGGGAGGCCCGCAAGGTCATCGTCGCCCCGCTTCTGGACGAGGACGGCAGCGAGCTGGTGGCCCGGCACGAGATCCGCTTCGACTATCTGGTGCTGGCCGTCGGGTCCGTCACCAACGACTTCGACACCCCCGGTGCCCGGGAGAACTGCATCTTCCTCGATGACC
>CAIQUG010000118.1 GCA_903874895.1 uncultured Caulobacterales bacterium
CCCATCTCATTCAGGGCGTAGAGCATGGCGACCTGTCGCCTCCGCATGACATCGTTTGCGTAAGAACACTATCATGCTGCACTTGCGAAAAGGGTAATGTCGATGCGATTCCCCTGACAATTTCAGGCGGTCCCGCACATTTTTCGGTGATCTAGCCCCCGCGCATCGCCTTGCGGATGTCTTCTGCCAGCTTGGCGGGGCCCTGCTCATAGGTCAGCGGAACCGCGAACTCGCCCTTCGGGTCCATCAGATAGATCGCCGCACTGTGCGCCACCTGATAGTCCGTCACCTTGTTTTCCTTGGCATAATAGACGCGATAGACCCGGGCGACCGCCGCGATCTCTGCCGGGGACCCGGTCAGGGCCATCACGTGCTTCGGAAATCCCGGCTGGTCCAGCCAGGCCTTCAGCTGCGGCGGGGTATCCCGGGCGGGGTCGACAGAAATGAAGACCGCCTGCAGGTTGTCGCCGTCCGGGCCGAGCCTGGCCTGGGCACCGCCCAGGGTCTGCATCGTCGCCGGGCAGATGTCCGGGCAGGACACATAGCCGAAGAAGACGGCGCTCCAGTGCCCCTTCAGCACCGCCTCGCTCACCCGATGTCCGGTCTGGTCCGTGAGGACAAACGGTCCGCCGATCGCGGCCGTACCGGTCGCAGACCTGGGTGCGGGCTGGGTCATCCACAGCCATCCCACCAGGCCCAGCACCAGGACCGCCATGGTCAGAAGGAACAGCACCGCCGGACTGGCCAGGGGCAGCCGTGGGACGCCGCCGGTTTTGGTTTCCGTGGTTTCAGGTCCGGAGTAACGTTTCATAACAGGCTCCCAGGCCAGACTGAGTCATGTCCTTGACCCGATCCTTCAGCCGCCTCCGGTCGCCGGGACCGTCCCGCAGCGCGAAGACCGTTAAGCCGGGAATGTCGCTGCTACAAGAGCTCGGCCCTCTGGACGACCTCGGGCGCCCCGTGACCGCCACCGACGGTCACCTGTGGGACTGGGCCTATGCCCGCCGCGGACTTCGCCTGCGGACGCTGATCGTGCTGCGGTGGGTCTCCATCTTCGCCCAGCTGACCACCGTCCTCTGGGTTGCGCTGGGCCTGCATTTCACCCTGCCCCTCGGCTCGTGCCTGATGGTGATCGCCCTGACGGCCTGGATGAACCTGTCACTGGAACTCGCGTCCCCCGCCGGGCGGCTGACCGGGCGTTGGGAATCTGTGTTCCAGCTGAGTTTCGACCTGATCGAGATGTCGGTCCTGATCGGCCTGACCGGCGGGCTCGCGAACCCGTTCATCCTGATGCTGGTGGCGCCGGTGACCGTGGCGGCCGCCACCCTGCCCGCCCGCAACGCGGCGGCGCTGGGGCTTTTGTCGGCCGTGTGCGTCACGGCCCTGTTCTTCTTCGCCCTGCCTCTTCCGTGGTTTCCGGGTCAGGCGTTCCAGTCCCCGTGGCTCTATCGGTTCGGCATGTGGGCCGCCACCGTGTCCGGCATCGGCTTCAACGCCGCCTATGCCTGGCAGGTCTCGGCGGAAGCCGCGCGCATGGAGCTGGCCCTGGCCACGACCCAGGCGGTTCTGTCGCGGGAGCAGCGCCTGTCCGCCCTGGGCGGTCTGGCCGCCGCCGCCGCCCACGAGCTGGGGACTCCGCTGGCCACCCTGCAGGTGGTGACAACGGAGCTGCTGCGGGACAATCCCGATCCGTCTCCCCTCCGCGAGGACCTCCAGCTCCTTGCAGACCAGAGCCAGCGCTGTCGGGAAATACTGATGCGGCTCTCCCGGTCGCCGGACGCCGAGGACGCCCATCATGCGCGGCTGGCGGTCCTGCATCTGCTCGAGGAGGTGGCCGAACCCTACCGGAGCGACGATATCCACCTGAACTGCCGGATAGAGGGCGGCCCGCCGCTGCAGATCCGCCGCCTGCCGGAGATGCTGCACGGCCTGTCCTCCCTCGTGGAGAACGCCGTCGACTTCGCCAGATCGGAGGTCGAGCTTCATGCCGTCATCGATGACGTCACCCTGCGGATCGAGATCCGTGACGACGGCCCGGGCTTCGCCGCCGATGTGCTGACCCGCCTCGGAGAGCCCTATCTGACCACCCGCAGCCAGGGAGAAAACTCCCGCACGCACCATGTCGGGCTGGGACTTGGGTTCTTCATCGCCAAGACCCTGCTCGAACGCTCAGGGGCCAAGGTGGAGGTCGGAAACCAACGGCCGACGGGCGCTGTGGTCAGCGCCGTCTGGCCCCGGGCGCGGCTCGAGGCCGCCCCCATCACCCCGTGACAGGTCAGAGCCCGCGGCGACGGGCGCGACCGGCGATGTTCAGCGCCAGCCGCTCCGCAATGAGGCCGTCGGGATAGCCGGTGGTCTTGCACTGCCGGTCCGCTTCCAGCACGTCCGGCTGCAGGGCATCCAGATCCGTCAGCCGCCAGGCGCGGAGCTGGCGCAGAAATTCCCGCTCCTGCTTCCAGAAGACGCCGACCGCCTTGGCCGCCTCCGGCGGGCCCATGCCCGTGGCCACCAGGGTCAGGGCACGGCGCAGGCGCATCAGATGCTGGCCCATGGCGCGGACGGCCGCCGGCCCGCCCTCCCCCTCGGCCCGGGCCCGGCGCAGGCCGCTCTGCGCATCGGCAACCCTCCCGCCAAAGGCATCGCTGGCCGCATCGAACAGGGAGGCTTCGGGTTCGACGCCGAGATGATCCTCCAGGTCCGCCGCATTGGCCGTCACGCCGCTGCCGGGGCCGAGATACAGCACAAGCCGCTCGATCTCCTGGCGCATGACCCCGCGCTCCTTGGGCAGGCGGCTGACAAAGACCTCCAGGGCGTCCGCCGTCAGACCGACCTTGTCCGCCGCCAGGGCCTCGCGCACCAGCCGGGAGACGTCCCCGACCTCATCCTCGTAGACGGCAATGGCTGCGGCAAGCTTGCCCGCCTCCGCCGCCTTGCGCAGGGGCGAGCTGCGGTCCAGCGCCGCCGCCTCGATCAGGAAGAAGGCGTCGGGATTGAGCAGACCCTCCAGATGCGCCTTCAGGGCCTCGGCGGCGATGCGGACAGGGCCGGCCTTGTCGCCGGTGAGCTTCAGCCGGACCAGTCGCCGCCCGCCCATCATCGACAGGGCCGCCAGCTCGTCCATCAGACGGCCGGCGTCCTGATCCAGATCGGTCTCGGTGAGGAGGGAGACATCGAACGGATCGTCGATGTTCGGCACGATGCGCCGGGCCAGGCCATCCGCCCGTTCCCGCACGCCGCCGCGATCGCGACCATGGAGCAGGCACGCCCGCATGTCCGGCGGCGGATGCCCCAGAAACCGGTCGACCTCGGGCCGCTTGGACAGGATCACGGGGCGGCGGTCACGGTGTCGGCCGCACGGCGAAGTAGCGCAACAGCCGGATCCGCAGAAGGTCCGCGGCCTGGGCGGCAACCCGGGCCTCGCCGTCCTGCTCCGCCGCGACGCCGGCATAGGGCTGGTCGGCGGAGTCATAGGTGGCCATGGCGGTCACCTGGTCCTTGAGCGCCACCTTGTCCGTCGCGGCATCACGAAGCTCGAAGTTCACCGTCATGGTAATCTCGTACCGGCTGGCCACGTTGTTGACCCGCAGGCCCTGGGGGGTGCGACGGCTCGACGCATCGACCATGAGCTTCCACGACGCATGATCGTCATGCCGGCCAAAGGCATCGTTCAGGCGTTGCTGCAGAAGGAATCCGCCGCGGCTGTGTTCGGACAGCTGGACGGAAATGTCCTCCAGCGACCCGCTCGCACTGGACTGCGCGTACATGGGGGTGAAGCCGCATCCGGTCAGACCGACCGCGCTCACCGCAGCGCCGAGGAGAAGTCCGCGTCTCAGGACGGCCGTGGCCTTCGCAAACATGCGCGTTTCCTCTTCCCTGCAATCCGCCGGAGCTGACGGATCAGCCGACGACGATATTGACGATCCGATCCCGGACGACGACCACCTTGCGCACGGTCTGACCGGCAATATGACGCTGAACATCGGCGTCCGCGAGGGCAATCGCTTCCACGTCCGCCTCGGGTGCGCCCTTGGGCGCGCGAATCTCCGACCGCCGCTTGCCGTTCACCTGCACCGCCAGGACCGCCTCGTCCTCGGCGAACAGGGACGGATCCGCCTTCGGCCAGGGGGCTTCGGCCACCATCCCGGTCTGGCCGAGGCGGGCCCAGCATTCCTCCGCCAGGTGGGGCATGAAGGGTGCGACCAGCCGCGACAGGATCGACAGGGCCTCATGCCGGGCCGCCAGCCGGGACGGGCTCGCGCCCGCGGCGGGGTGGGCCTTCAGGACCCCCATCATCTCGTGCATCCGGGCGACGGCGAGGTTGAAGCGGAAGGTCTCCAGCCCCTCGGTGATCTGCTGGGCCAGCTGGTGTGCGGCGCGGCGCAGGGCAAGTCCGTCCTCGGACAGGTCCGGCGGGCCCACCGGCGTGTCGGGCTGGGCGTCGAACTCCGTCCAGATCCGCTGGATCAGGCGCCAGGCCCCCTCGACGCCGGCTGTGGACCACTGCACGTCGCGCTCCGGCGGGCTGTCCGACAGGACGAACAGGCGCGCCGCGTCCACACCGTACTGCTCGAAGATGTCCTCCGGCGCCACGACATTGCGCTTGGACTTGGACATCTTCTCGACGCCCACCACCTCGACCGCCTGGCCGAACTCGGTGTCCACCCAGATGCCGTCGCGCTTCTCCACCTCGTTGGGCTGCAGCCACATGCCGTTGCGCGAGCGATAGGCCTCGTGCGTGACCATGCCCTGGGTGAAGAGGCCGGCGAAGGGCTCCTTGACCCCCACCAGACCGTCATCCGCCAGCGCCCGGGTCAGGAAACGGGCATAGAGCAGGTGCAGCACCGCGTGCTCCACCCCGCCGATGTACTGGTCCACCGGAAGCCAGTAGTCGGCGGCGGCCTTGTCGATCGGTGTCTCGGAGCGCGGGTTGGCAAAGCGGGCGAAGTACCAGCTGGAATCCACGAAGGTGTCGAAGGTGTCGGTCTCCCGCTCGGCGTGCTTGCCGCAGGCCGGACAGGCCACGAACCGCCAGGTCGGATGACGCAGCAGCGGATTGCCGGGCTTGTCGAAGGCCACATCGTCAGGCAGGCGCACGGGCAGCTGGTCTTCGGGCACCGGCACCACGCCGCAGGTCGGGCAATGGATGATGGGGATCGGGCAGCCCCAGTAACGCTGCCGCGACACGCCCCAGTCCCGCAGACGATAGACGGTCGCCCCCTCGCCGCGACCGTCCGCCTCGACCCGGGCAATGGCGGCACCCTTGGCCTCCTCGATGGTCAGGCCGTCGAGGAAATGCGAGTTGAAGATGCGTCCCGGTCCCACAAAGGCCTCGGTCCCCACCGCGAAGCTTGCCGGATCCTCCCCGGACGGCAGCACCACCGGGGTGACCGCGAGCCCGTACTTGCGGGCAAAGTCCAGGTCCCGCTGGTCGTGGGCCGGACAGCCGAAGATGGCGCCCGTGCCGTAGTCCATCAGGATGAAGTTCGCCACCCATACCGGCAGCTTCCAGTCCGGATCGAAGGGGTGGGACACGGTGACGCCCGTGTCGAAGCCCTTCTTCTCCCCGGCCTCGATGTCGGCCTCCGACGCCCCCCCGCGGCGGCACTCGGCGATGAACTCCGCCAGGGCCGGGTTGTTGGCCGCCAGGGCCTGGGCCAGGGGATGATCCGCCGCCACGCCGACGAAACTGGCCCCGTAGAGGGTGTCCGGGCGGGTGGTGTAGACCTCGATCCGGTCGAACTCGGCCGGGGCACCGTCGGCCACATCGAAGTGGAAGCGCAGGCCCTGGCTTCGGCCGATCCAGTTTTCCTGCATCAGCCGGACCTTGTCGGGCCAGCGATCGAGGGTCTTCAGCCCCTCGATCAGATCGTCCGCATAATGGGTGATGCGCAGGAACCACTGGGTCAGCTTGCGCTTCTCCACCGGGGCTCCGGAGCGCCAGCCACAGCCATCGATCACCTGTTCGTTGGCCAGCACGGTCATGTCGACGGGGTCCCAGTTGACCACGCCTTCCCGGCGATAGGCCAGACCCCGGCGATACAGCTCCAGAAACAGCTTCTGTTCCTGGCCATAGTATTCCGGGTCGCAGGTGGCGAACTCCCGGCTCCAGTCGATGGCCAGGCCCAGTTCCTTCAGCGGCTCCCGCATGGCCGCGATGTTTTCGTAGGTCCAGCCCTTGGGGTGGACCCCCTTCTCCATGGCCGCGTTCTCGGCCGGCATGCCGAACGCGTCCCAGCCCATCGGATGGAGCACGTTGAAGCCCTGGGCGCGTTTGTAGCGCGCCACGACATCCCCCATGGTGTAGTTGCGGACATGGCCCATGTGGATGCGCCCCGAAGGATAGGGGAACATCTCCAGCACATAGTACTTCGGACGGTCCCCGGCCTCTTCAGGCGTCAGGGTACGGAAGGTGTCTGAGTCCGACCACCGTGCGCGCCAGTGGGGTTCGGAGACTTTCGGATTGTAGCGGCCCATGCGGGCGACTTATCAGCCCTTCACGTTGATCGTCGAGAGCTTTAGCTGCCGTGCGCGGGTCAGGATCGCATTTTCCACGTCCACGTCCGTCTGGCCGGACACCGGCGCGTTGGTCCAGCCACCCACCGTATCCTTGACCTGCTTGAACACGGTCACCGACACCCCGTCCGCGCGCAGCCGGGTGTCGAGGATGTAGACGGTCGCCTTGAACCGCTCGTCCGGCTTTTCCGGATTGGCGTACCAGTCGGTGATGATCACGCCGCCGAACGGATCAGCCGAGGCCAGAGGCATGAAGGACAGGGTGTCGAGGGAGGCGCGCCACAGGAAGGCGTTGACGCCGATCCCGGCCGGAGCCGCGGCGACGGTATGCTCGTTGCGCTTGCCGAACGGGAAGCCGCTGCCGCCGCCGGATGCCTGATCACCGCCATGGGCGCAGGCCGTCAGCAGGAGCGCACCGGCCATCACGGCACCGGCCTTGAGCGTACCGGCCTTGAGTGTAAACGACATCTTCCACTGCTCCATCACGCGGGCCCGCCGGTGTTCGGCGTGTTCTTCGCCGTCAACGCACCAAAGTTCAACCCGGCCTGGCCGGCGGATCCCTGAATATTCCCAACTTGGTCCTATACCACGGCGGGAAAGCGTCCAAGTCGCAAAAATTTACCATCCGACGTGACCCTTCCGCCACAGGGAATGGAGTTCCGGATCAAAATTTCCCGTTTTGATTGACGGTTATCAATCATGCGGATTAAGCCAAACGTGAGAGTACTCCTGCGACCGTCCTCAGACGGCACGGGTTCGGCTGCATGGGGTCCGACGCGGTGTCGGGCCGGAAGTTTGGACGGGAACGTCATGTCTTGGAAGGCGACCTTGGCTACGGCTGCGGCGCTCCTGATCGCGGGGGCGGCTCATACCGCGTCTGCGGAATCCGCCAAGACCGTGGTCCAGAACAACTTTGCCGGGGAAATCGATCCGACCGGTCCGTGGACGGTGAAGCCGGACCACAAGACCCTGCTGTTCGGCGGCAATGGCCGCTGGGGCCTGAAGCTCGACATGGAACAGCCTCTTGGCCGTGACATGGCGTGGAAGGACGTCAACGCCGGGGCCTATCTGAAGCTGACCCCCAATATCCGGGTCGGCGGCACGGTCGGCCTGGGCGATCGTCTGGCCCAGCCGCAGAAGGTGACGCCGCAGGATACCGCGCCCCGCGTGCATCTCGAGACCGCCTTCAAGTTCTGACCCGGCGCGCCTGAGGTCGGCTGCGGCCGATCGCCTCCACCGCCGCGAACCCGGCCACACCCGTCCCCTTCAGACGCGCCGCCGTCTTCGGCCCGACGCCCCCGAGCGCCAGCACCGGGAGCTTCGCCAGACGCACCATGGCCGCCAGGCGGATCACGCCGAGGGGACGCCCGGCAGAGGGACTGCGGCTCGGAAAGATCGCCGAAAGGAAGACCGCATCCGCCGCCGCCCGGCTCCCGCGGGCGATGGCGGCCGGACTGTGGGCCGCTGCGGTCAGGATCCAGCGGGGCCATTGCGCCCGCAGCCGGGGGAGTCGGCGGATATCCCGCTCCGGCAGGTGTACGCCATGGGCACCGACCCGGGCCGCGAGGGCCGCGTCCTGCCCGATCAGCAGAAGGAGGCCTCGCCGTCGCGCGAGTCGTGACAGGGCGAGGGCCTCCCCCACGGCACCGGGCCGCCCGAAGCCGCGATAGACGATGCCGGCACCCCGGGGCAACTGATGCGCCGCGGCCACGACATCGACAATCCGATCGGGGTCAGTGAACATCCACAGGGACGGAAGCCCGCGGGCACCCTTTCGCTTTGCCCCGTGACGGCGCAAGTAAAGGGCTGTCCTCGAGAGACCATCCAGATCCGAACCCGGCAGAGCCAATGTCAGCTATCTCCTCCGACCGCCATGATTCCGCAAAGGCCCGCCGGGACATCCTCGACCGGATTGTCATGGCGGCCCGCGACGCCGGCCGCAAGGACCTGCCGACCCTGGTCGCGGTGAGCAAGGTCCAGCCCTGGGAGAGGATCGCACCGGTCCTCGCCGCCGGCCAGCGGGTGTTCGGTGAAAACCGCGTGCAGGAGGCGCAGACGCGCTGGGCCGGTGTTCGCGATGATCATCCCGACCTGGAACTGCGGCTGATCGGTCCGCTTCAGAGCAACAAGGCCCGCGCCGCCCTCGACCTGTTCGACGTGATCGAGACAGTAGACCGGGAGTCCCTGGCCGCCGCCCTGGCCGAAGCCATTGCCAAGGGTGCCCCAAGACGGCGGTTCTATGTGCAGGTGAATACCGGCGAGGAACCGCAGAAGGCGGGCGTGATCCCGGCCGAGGCCGACGCCTTCATCGCGCGACTTCGGTCGCATCACGGGCTGTCGCCGGAGGGGCTTATGTGCATTCCGCCGGTCGACGAGGCCCCGGGCCCGCACTTTGCCCTGCTGGCGAAGATTGCAGCCCGGAACGGGCTGGACCGGCTGTCCATGGGCATGAGCTCGGATTTCGAGACCGCCGTGCGGTACGGCGCCACCTCCGTCCGGGTGGGCTCCGCGTTGTTCGGGGACCGCTGAAGTGGCGAGCCCGCCCCTCCTGTCCCCCGGCGAGGTAGAGCGCTATGCCCGCCACCTGGTCCTTCGCGAGATCGGCGGGCCCGGCCAGCAGCGGCTGAAGGCGGCCAGGATGCTGGTCGTCGGGGCTGGCGGCCTCGGCTCTCCGGCGGCGCTCTATCTGGCGGCGGCCGGAGTGGGTCGGATCGGCCTCCTCGATCCGGACACGGTGAGCCTCTCCAACCTTCAGCGTCAGGTGCTGTTCGCGACCGGGGACGTGGGGTCGAGCAAGGTCGTGGCGGGATCCGCCCGTCTGACCGCGCTGAACCCCGATATCTCGATCCAGGCCCATGACGTCCGTCTGGACGCCACCAATGCTGACGCCCTGTTGGCCGCGTACGACGTCATTCTCGATGGCACGGATGACTTCGCGACCCGGTTTGCCGTCAATGAGGCCTGCCTGCGCCAGGGCCGTCCGCTGGTATCCGGCGCGCTGGGCCGCTGGATCGGACAGGTCGGCGTCTTCGGGGTTGCGGATGGCCCCTGCTACCGTTGCCTTGTGCCGGAAATCCCGCCCGACGCGGAAACCTGTCAGGCGGTCGGAGTCGTGGGGGCCCTCGCCGGCGTGATCGGCGCGATGATGGCCGTGGAGGCGATCAAGCTGGCCACGGGCATCTCCCAGGGTCTGGCCGGGCGGTTGCTGGTCTATGACGCCCTCGCCGCCGAGACCCGGACCCTGCGCGTGCCCCGCGATCCTGGATGTCCGGCCTGCGGCGACCGGCACCGATCCGATTCGTCCCTCGCACTTTCCGGAGCTCACCCATGACGACCCTGTTGCGGCGTCTCGGCCTCAGTCTGGCCGCCCTGCTGGTCCTGGCGGCCATCGCGTTTGCCGTGGTCCACCGCGGGGCCATTCCCTATGCGACCCTGGAGCAGCGCTACGCCGCCCCCGCCTCCCGCTATCTCGACCTTCCGGACGGGGTGCACGTCCACTACCGCGACGAGGGATTGGCCACGGGACCGGTGATCGTCCTGGTCCACGGTTTTTCCGATTCCACCGCCACCTGGGAGGGCTGGATCACCGCCCTGAAGGCCCGGAACCGTGTGATCAGTCTGGATCTGCCCGGCCATGGGCTGACCCGGGCCCCGAAGGACTGGCCGGCGGGCACGGTCCGCTATGCGGCCCTGCTGGACCAGGTCGTCAACCGGCTGAGTGTGACTCGCTTCGCCCTGGTCGGCAATTCCATGGGCGGGTCGGTGGCCTGGAACTATGCCCTCGGACATCCGGACCGCCTGACCGCTCTGGTGCTGGTCGACGCGGCCGGCTGGCCCGAGCCCCCCCGCAAGCCGGGCCAGAAGAGCGACGGTGCCCTCGCCTTCGAGATGCTGCGCACACCCTGGGGCCGCTGGCTGCTGAGCCGCATCGATCTGCGGCCGGTGATCGCCGACGGCCTCCGCAAGGCGTTCCATGATCCTTCACGGGTCACGGACGGGATGATCGACCGCTTCTCCGATCTCAGCCATGCGCCGGATCATCCGGCGATCATCCTCGGCATGCAGGACCGGGCCTGGGTCCGGGCCACGCCGGACGCCATGGCACGGATCCGCACGCCGACCCTGGTGATGCACGGGGCCGATGACAGGCTGATCCCGGTGGAGAACGGCCGACGGTTCGCATCCACGATCCCGGGGGCGGAGCTGATGGTCTATCCCGACTGCGGGCATACGCCGCAGATGGAAATTCCCGACCGCTCGGTCGCGGATCTCGCTGCCTTCCTGGCCCGTCATCCGGCCGGTGACGCACCTGCGGGACATCAGGCGGAGGGACCGTCTCCCTCCACGTCCGCACGGACCGGGTCGGGCGCGGGCGTGTAAACCTCGGGAAAGGCACCGCCATGGGGCTCGGCCCGGCCGTCGGGGTCGGGATGGATCAGGATGTCAGCCGCCGGGAAGTGCGCCAGGATCCGGCGTTCCGCCGCCACGACGATCCGGTGGGCCTCGTCCAGTGTCAGGGTCGGATCCAGCTCCATGTGCATCTGCAGATGCACGAACGGACCCGACGCCCGGGACCGGAGCTGGTGAACGCCGCGGATCTGCGGATCGTCTCCGGCGAGGCGCAGGATCGTCTGCCGGTCCTGCTCCTCCAGTTCCTTGTCCATCAACTGGGCCGAGGCGTCGCGGAAGACGTTGATCGCACCCCAGACGAGCCAGCCTGCCACCACGAGCCCTGCCACCGCGTCGATCCGCGGCTCCCGGAAGATCATGGCCCCCGCGAGGCCGATGAGCGCGGCACCATTGCAGACCAGATCCGCCAGATAATGGGCCCGGTCCCCGTGGATCGCGACGGAGCCCGTCTGGCTCAGCACCCGGGACTGCTGCCAGACCAGACCGCCCACGGCGATGCTGGAGACGATCAGGACCAGTATGCCGAACAGCTCCGACTCCACCGGATGCGGATGCAGGATGTGGCCGATGGCCTCCTGGGTGATGACGGCGGCGGAGGCGAAGACCAGCCCGGCCTGCATCAGACTGGCAAAGGCCTCGGCCTTGCCGTGACCGAACCGGTGCTCGGCATCCGGTGGGGCGGCGGCATAGCGCACCGCAAAGAAGGTCGTCAGGGCGGCCACCAGGTCGAGGGCAGAGTCGCCGAGGGACGCGAGCAGGCCTACGGACCCGCTGGCGATCCAGGCCAGCCCCTTGGACAGCACCAGAGCCGAGGCCAGGGCCACCGACAGCCGGGTCACATGACCGGTCAGCGCCACGCTGTCCTGGGCCGTCACGGCCCCGGGGCGAGCGGATCCGTGCCCGTGACCTGCATGTGAACCGTGGGATGCCATCCCGGTTCTATACTGCGCGAACCGGGCGCCTGCACCCGCAATAATGTCAAATTCCCCGGACCCTCGAGGTAAACCTTAACCGTCGGCATGCCTAGATGAGTCATGTAGCGCCGGGGCCCGGTCCGGCTGCACCCACCGGGGACATCCACCGGGGACATCCACCGGCTTGACGACGGAGCTTTTCTGCATGGCCGCCCTCTGGATCACCGCCGATGAGGCCCAGGCGCGACTCGGCGTTCGACTTCAGACGCTTTACGCCTATGTGAGCCGTGGCCTGATCACGGTCCGCGCCGACGAGACCGATCCCCGTCGCAGCCTCTATGCGGCAGAGGACATCACCCGCCTGGTGAAGCGCCGCAGCCGTGGTCGCGAGGCGGTGGCACAGCGGGCGCTGGATCACGGCGATCCGGTGCTCAGCTCCGCCATCACGGTCATCCATGACAGCCGACCCTGGTATCGCGGACGGGATGCCATTGCCTGGGCGGAAACCGCCTCTCTCGAAGAAACCGCACGCCTGCTGTGGGACTGCGACGAGGATCCCTTCATCGGCCTGGTACCCCACCCGTCCACCGGGGTCGGCGGCGACGCCAGGGCGCGGGCCTTCTCCCTGCTGGCCTATCGGGCCGCCAACGATCCTGCCACCTCCGGCCGGTCGGACAAGGCCCTGCGGCGGGAAGCGGCATCGATCATGATCGATCTGGTGGACGCCATGTCCGGCGCGGCGCGGAACGGTCTGATCCATGAGCGGCTGGCCAAGACCTGGCGCGTGGACAGCAGCAAGGCCGACATCCTCCGCCGGTGTCTGGTCCTGGCGGCCGATCACGAACTGAATGCCTCGACCTTTGCCACCCGAGTGGCCGCTTCCACCGGCGCGTCCCTGGCCGCCTGCGCCCTGGCGGGCCTCAGCACCCTGTCCGGTCCGCTGCACGGGGGGATGACCCTGCAGGTCGCCGCCTTCATCGCCGAGTGCCGGCGAACCAATGATCCGCGCAGCACCGCCGCCCTTCGCCTGAGCCAGGGCCTCGACGTGCCCGGCTTCGGACAACTGGTTTATCCGGCCGGCGATCCGAGGGCCCGGGCCATCGCCCAGGCCCTGATCTTTGCCGACGACCTTCGCGAGATCGCGGTGGCCGGGGAAAGCGTGACCGGGGTCGCCCCGAACCTCGACTTTGCCCTGGTGGCGGCGACGCGGACCCTGGGTCTGCCCGTGGACGCCGCCTTCACCCTGTTCACGGTCGGACGGGCCGTGGGCTGGTTCGCCCACGCCATCGAACAGCGCACCGCCCAGCGGCCGATCCGTCCCCGTGCCAGTTATGTCGGCCTGGAACCGGGATATCTCGACCGGCAGGACATGGTGTTCGAGGCAATGCCGGCGACGGCACCGCCGAAGGAAATCACGGCCGACGACACGCTCGCGGTCGAACCGCCTCCGTCCCTCGCGGCCAGCAACGCCTGACGGAAACCGGACGGGATCAGTCCTCGGCGGTGAGCAGCGGTCCGAGCCCGGGAATGGTGTTCAGGACGTCCTTGAGCAGATCACGACCGGTGGTCTCCCGGACGAACTGCATGGCCACCGGCAGGATCGCCTGCATGTCCGCCGTGGTGATTCCCTGGCGGGTGAGGCGCTGACCGACGGACATGGCGTCGGACATGGCCGCACCGCTGGCACCGCCCACCTTCTGCATCATGCCGGCCACCAGGCCGCCGGTCTTGTTCTGGCCAAGGACCGCGCCCTGCCGGGCGAGGTCCTCTGCTCCCGGGACGGAGGCGAAAAGGTCCTTCACCTGGGTCGGGTCCGCGTGCTTCTCCAGGAGAAACAGGGCGGCCGACAGGGCGGTATTGGCTTGTTCGGCGGACAGTCCGGTGCGGTCTGCCGCCCGTGCGACGAGGGTCTGGATCATGAGGCAGATGATCTAGAGGAACTCATCGGTTCCGTCCACGTCTTCACGCCGAGGGGTCCGGCCGCTGCTCAGGCCTCGGACACGGCCATCGGCGTTCCCGGTGCCGGCTGGGGGCGGGTGAACACCCATTCGGACTCTCCCGACAGGTCCGGCCGGAAGCCATATCCGGCCCGGTCGAAGCCCTTGAGGTCTTCGGCCCGGGTGATCCGGTGGTCGATGGCATAGCGCGCCATCAGGCCGCGCCCGGTCTTGGCGAACAGGGACAGATTGCGCAGCTCCCCGTCGCGGATCTGCCGGAAGGCACAGGAGACCACCGGCCGCTTCAAGGCCTTGCGGTCGACCGCGCCGAAATATTCGATGCTGGCCAGGTTGACGAGGGTGGGATCGGAATGGGTCTTCAGGGCGTCGTCCAGACGTCGGGCGATCCGGTCCCCCCAGAAGTCATAGAGGCTCGACCCCCGGGGCGTAGGGAGGCGGGTCCCCATCTCCAGCCGGTGCGGCTGGATCCGGTCCAGGGGCCGCAGGAGCCCGTAGAGGCCCGACAGGATGCGCACATGCTCCTGCGCCCAGGCCAGCCCGTCGCCGTCGAGGGTCCGGGCCTTCAGCCCCTCGTAGACATCCCCGGCGAAGGCCAGGGCCGCCTGCACACCCTGCGCCTTCTCCGGGTCCGGCTGGAAGGCGCGGAAGCGTTCGGCATTGAGATCGGCAAGGGCGTCGGAAATGCCCATCAGCCGGGAGAGGTCGGTGGCCTTCAGCCGCCGGGTCACCTTGGCCAGGGCCGCCGTATCCCGGACGAGCATCGGGTCCGTCGCCGGGACGTCAGGGGACGGCGGCGAGAAGTCGAGGGTCTTGGCAGGCGAAAGTACGACGAGCATCCGACTCTCTCAGTGGCGTCCGGCCCGATGACGTCCGGGCCGGTCCGCTCAATATGGCGTTCCATCCCGCCGGCGGTAGCCCACCACCGGGTCGCTGACCATATCTATGTCGGGATAATCACAGACATCGTCGTCCGGGTGGTCCGTGCCGATCTCGAGGAGGACGGCCTCCCGGTCGGAACGGTTCTGGATGTGGTGGCCGTCCCGGTCACCGGCGCGGAACCCGGCGCAGTCCCCGGCCCGGAGGATCTCCTCCCCCGCCTCCGTCACCAGCACGACCTCGCCCTCCAAGACCATGACGAACTCGTCGTCATGGGTGTGCCAGTGCCGCTGGCTCGACCAGACCCCCGGCGGCAGACGCAGCTGGTTCACGCCGAACTGGGTCAGGCCTGCCGCCTCCGCCAGACGCAGCCGCCGCCGCGCCTGACAGGGCACATCGAACGGAGCCGGATAGCCCGTGCCCACCCGCACCGGCGCGGTATCCTTGTCGATCTTCTTCATCACCTGCGCTCCCGTCCCGTGAAGGCTTTCTCTCCGACGACAGCTAGCCTAAAGCTGGGGGAATGTCCGATCCATCCGTCATCGATCCCGTCGAACTCGCCCGTGACCTGATCCGCCGGCCGTCGGTGACGCCCGCGGACGAGGGGGCCATGGACATCGTCCAGAGCGCCCTCGAGGGCCTGGGCTTTCGCTGCCAGCGCCTGCGGTTCGGTGAGATCGAAAATCTCTACGCTCGCCGCGGCGGTGCCGGTCGCAACCTCTGCTTCGCCGGCCACACGGACGTGGTCCCGGTGGGCGACGGGGCCGCCTGGACCCGCCCGCCCTTCGCCGCCGATCTCGCCGACTCCCTGCTCTGGGGCCGGGGGGCCGTGGACATGAAGAGCGCCATTGCCGCCTTTATCTCCGCCCTTGCCGAAATACCGCAGCCTCTCGCCTCGGACGGGGCCGTATCCCTGCTGATCACAGGAGACGAGGAAGGCCAGGCCCGGGACGGAACCCGCGCGGTGGTCGAATGGCTGCGGGCCAAGGGCGAGCGGATCGACCACTGCCTGGTGGGAGAGCCGACCTCCGCCGCGCAGCTGGGGGACATGATCAAGATCGGCCGCCGCGGCAGCCTCAACGCCTGGCTCACCGTCGAAGGGGTGCAGGGGCATGTGGCCTATCCGGACCGCGCCGCCAACCCGGCACCGGTCCTGGTGCGGCTGCTGCAGGCGCTGGACGCCCACCGACTGGATGAGGGATATCCCGAATTCCAGCCCTCCAATCTCGAGATCACCGAGATCGAGATCGGCAATCCGGCCCAGAACATCATCCCGGCCCGGGCCCGGGCCCGGATCAACATACGCTTCAATCCCGCACACAAGGGGGCCGACCTCGTCCGCTGGCTGGACGCCGAGTGCCGTCGTGCCAATGCAGGTTTCCGCGGTTCGGTCTCCGTGGATCCCTCCATCTCCGGAGAGGCGTTCCTGACGCCGCCGGACCCTTTCGTCGCCCTTTGCGCCCAGGCGATCGAAGGGGAGCTCGGCGTGCGGCCGGTCCTGTCCACCACCGGGGGGACCTCCGACGCCCGATTCATCCGCGATCTGTGTCCGGTGATCGAGTTCGGTCTCGTCGGAACCACCATGCATCAGGTGGATGAACGGGTTCCGGTCGGCGACGTGCGCGCGCTCTCCCGGGTGTATGGCCGGATCATCGCGGGCTATTTCGGTTCATCAGGCGACCTGGCGTGAGCGGGACCGCATCCGACAATCTCGCGCGGGATTCCCTTCGTGCCGCCCGGGGTACCGTCCGGTTGATCCGGTTCGACCCCGCCTGGACCGATGATTTCGACCTGTCCGGACTGGGCTTCATCCGCTCCTTCTTCGCCCAGGCCCTGAGGGCCCCCCTGGCGATCCTGTTCACCTGCGTCCTGGCCCGCGCCTCCGGCGAGGCGATCACCCGCGCGCTGGTCCTGCAGACCGCCTTGGCCCTGACCATCGGCGTCGTCAGCTATACCCTGGTGGTCTGGATCACCTCGCGGCTGATCGGGCTGGCGAACTGGCGGGCCTTCATCGTGCTGGTGAACTGGGGGGATCTGGTCTTTGCGGCCGTGATGACAGCTGTTTCGTCCCTGGCGGTCTTTGGCGAGAACGGTGGCATTGCCGCCCAGCTGATCTGGCTGATGCTGGCGGCGCCGGTACAGATCCTGTTCCTCTGGCGGGCGGCCCGGGTGACGCTGAAGGCCGACGTGGCCGCCACCGTGCTGCTGATCGTGCTCGACATCGCCGTGTCGGTCGCGGCCGATCAGCTGGCGACGGTGGTGGTCCCGACCTGATCGTCCGTTCCGTAGGTCACGCCGGAGAGATAGAGCCCGTGCGCCGGGGCTACCGGCCCGCACCGCCGCCGGTCCCGCGCCGCCAGCGCCTCGACCAGATCATCCGCGGTCCAGCGACCCACACCGACCTCCGCCAGGGACCCGGTGATCGAACGGACCTGACGGTGCAGGAACGAGCGGGCCGCGAAGCGCAGGTGCACCTCATCGCCCACCCGCGTGACGGTGATCTGGTCCAGGGTCTTCACCGGGCTCTTCGACTGGCAGGCCAGGTCGCGGAAGGTGGTGAAGTCATGGGTCCCGAGAAGACAGGCCGCCGCGCGCTCCATCTGCCCCACGTCCAGGGGGGATTTCACCCACCAGACCCGTCCCTTCTCGATGGCCGGAGGCGGCTTGCGGTCGAGGATGCGATAGAGATAACGCCGACCGGTGGCGGAAAACCGGGCATGGAAATCCGCGGCCGCCCGGGTCACCGAAAGGATCGTCACCGGATGCGGGACCAGATGGGCGTTCAGGGCGTCGCGCACCACATCCGGTGACCAGTCCTTCACCAGATCGGCATGGATCACCTGGAAGGACGCATGCACGCCGGTATCGGTCCGTCCCGCGGCATGGATGCGCAGGGTCTCGCCGCTGAAGCCGCGGATCGCCGCCTCGATCACCCCCTGGACGGTCAGCAGGCCGGGTTCCTGCGCCTGGAATCCCTTGAAGGGTCCACCGTCATATTCGATCTCGAGCCGATATCGGGGCATCAGCCCAGTTTCTCCGACGGCGTGACGGGCAGGCCGCGCAGGAAGGCCTCGGCGTCCGCCGCGCCACGGCCCTCCCGCTGCAGCCGCAACAGGCGCACCGCGCCACTGCCGCACGCCACCCGCAGCTGATCGTCCAGCACCTCGCCGGGGGTACCGTCACCGAGGGCCAGCCGGGAGTCGAGGGCCTTGACGCGGACGGGACCCTTCGCGGTCTCGAGGGTGAACCAGGCCCCGGGAAAGGGCGAAAGGCCCCGGATCTGGCGATCGATCTCCACCGCCGGGCGCGTCCAGTCGATCCGCGCCTCGGCCGGCAGGATCTTGCGGGCATAGGTGGCCCCGGTTTCCGCCTGTGGGGTCTCGACAGCGGTCCCGGCGGCAATGGCCTCGAGGGCCGGTGGCCAGAGATCCGCCCCCAGCCGTGCCAGCCGGTCATGCAGGGACTGGGCCGTATCGTCGGCGGCAATCGGGGTCCTCGCCGTGAACAGCACCGGGCCTTCGTCGAGGCCGGCGCTCATCCGCATCACCTGCACCCCGGTCTCGCGGTCGCCGGCCAGGATCGCCCGCTGGATCGGTGCCGCCCCCCGCCAGCGCGGAAGCAGGGAGCCGTGCAGGTTGAAGCTGCCCAGGCGCGGGGCGTCCAGCACGGCTGGCAGCAGGATCTGGCCATAGGCCACGACCACCGCCGCATCGAGGTCCAGGGCCCGGAAGGCGGCAATGGCGTCCGGATCCTTCATCGACTTCGGCGTGTGCACGGTCAGGCCGCGGGACTCGGCGAAGGCGTGGACCGGCGACGGCTGCAGGATCTGGCCGCGCCCCCGCGGAGACGGCGGCTGGGTATAGACCGCCGCGACCTGGTGACCCGCGTCGAGGAGGGCGCTCAGACTGTACACGGCGAAGTCCGGCGTGCCCATGAAGGCGAGGCGCAAGGTCGTCATCGTCATCCCGTCACTGGCTCTGCCACGGATGCACCGCGGACCCGCGAATGAAGCCCACCGTCGCCCCCGACAGGCCGACAATGATGAATTGGACCGCCATGGCGCAGAGCACCAGGCCCAGCACCCGCACCACGATCATCATGCCCGTCTTGCCCAGCAGCCGGCTGATCAGGCCCGTGGCGAGGAAGGCCATCAGGACCGTGAGGGCAACGGCCGCGATGGCCGCCAGACCGGCAATGCGGCTTGGCCAGTCATTGGCGTCACTGGCATAGATCACCACGGTGGAGATCGCGCCCGGGCCGATCAGCAAGGGCATGCCGAAGGGCACGATGAGCCGCTCGAAGTGGCGCCTCGCATCCGCGGACGCGGTGTCCGGGGCATCCGGCAAGGGCTCCTCGGCCGGTAACTCCGGCGCATGGGCCCCGCTGTCGGCAGACATCTGCAGGCCCAGCAGGAGAAGCATGAGGCCGCCGGCAATGCGAAAGGCCGGCATGGAAATGCCGAAGAACTGCAGGATTCCCGTCCCCGTGAAATAGAAGAACGCGAGGAAGCCCGCGGTGAACAGGGACAGGTAGACGACCAGCGTCCGGCGCGCCGCCTTGGGCACCCCGAGCGTGGCCGCCGCATACAGGGGGACATTGCCGACCGGATCGATCAGCGCGAACAGGGCGATGAAAAAGTTGACCGCAACTTCGAGCTGGCCCATCACGATACCTTCATCACCAGTGCCGTTCCCCCCGGGACCGGTCCGCCCGGACCGTAGAAGGAGCCCGCATGTCCGCAGATCCCCGCCTGATCGTCGCCCTGGATGTTCCCACCCGCGCCGAGGCCGAAACGCTGGTGCGGTCTGTGGACGACGCGGTGTCATTTTACAAGATCGGGCTGCAATTGTTCGCCAGCGACGGCATGTCTCTCGCCCGGGACCTGAAGTCGGCGGGCAAGGCGGTGTTCCTGGACTGGAAGCTGCACGACATCGGCGCGACGGTGGAAAAGGCGGCCGCCGCGGTGATGGCATCCGGTGCCTGCGACCTGCTGACGGTCCATGCGGAGCCCCAGGTGCTGGCCGCCGCCGTGCGCGGACGAGGCGGCGACCGCAGCGCTCGGATCCTCGGCGTCACCGTGCTGACCAGCCTCGATGATGCCGCCCTGGCCGAGATCGGCTACGGCCTGGGCGTCACGGCCCTGGTGGAACGGCGCATCCGCCAGGTGGTGGACAGCGGCGCAGACGGCGTTGTGGCCAGTCCGCATGAGGCTGCACTGGCGCGGCGGATCGGCGGGCCCGATTTTCTGGTGGTGACCCCGGGCGTGCGCCCGGCGGGCGCGGCCATGGATGACCAGGCCCGGGCCGCGACCCCGGCCGACGCCCTCAAGGCCGGGGCCAGCCATCTGGTGGTGGGCCGGCCGGTGACGGGGGCCGCCGATCCCCGGGCTGCGGCCCTGGCGATCGCGGCGGAAATGTCGCGGGTTCCGGCCTGACCGCTCCGGTCCGGCACCAGGGACCTGCTGCCGGAATTGATCCCGCCCCTTGCACCGCCCATGCCGGTCCGCTTACCTCCACGGCAAAGCTGAAAAACCGTCGGGAGTTGCGCCGTGAGCCACACAGACCTGTTTCCCGTTCCGGCCGACTGGGCGGCCCGAACCCGTGTGACCACCGAAGGCTATGCCGCGATGCGCGATCGCGCCGCGACGGATCCCGACACCTTCTTCGCCGAAGCCGCCCAGCGCCTGACCTGGATCAAGCCCTTCAGCAAGGTCCGCGATGTGTCGTTCGATGTGGAGGACTTCCGCATCCGCTGGTTCGAGGACGGGGTGCTGAACGTCTCGGCCAACTGCATCGACCGGCACCTGCCCGCCCGGGCCGCGGATACAGCGATCATCTGGGAGGGGGATGATCCCGCCGCCGCCCGTCGGATCACCTATCAGGAACTGCACGACGAGGTCTGTCGTTTTGCCAATGTCCTGAAGAAGCACGGGGTGAGGAAAGGTGACCGGGTCACCATCTACCTGCCGATGATCCCGGAGGCCGCCTATGCCATGCTGGCCTGTACCCGGATCGGTGCCGTGCATTCGGTGGTCTTCGGCGGCTTTTCCCCGGACAGCCTGTCCGGCCGGATCCTGGACTGCGACTCCAGCGT
This sequence comes from uncultured Caulobacterales bacterium, assembly GCA_903874895.1. Classification (GTDB taxonomy): domain Bacteria; phylum Pseudomonadota; class Alphaproteobacteria; order Caulobacterales; family Caulobacteraceae; genus CAIMFV01. The sequence continues at coordinate 20,765 of CAIQUG010000118.1, forward strand.
GGTGATCACGGCCGACGAGGGCGTCCGCGGCGGCCGGAGGGTCCCGCTCAAGCAGAATGTGGACACGGCGCTGGCCAGCTGCACCGGTGTCAACACGGTGATCATGGTCACCCGCACCGGCATCGAGGTGGCGATGACCGAAGGTCGCGACTTTGTCTATGAGACCGAGGCGGCCACTGTCTCCGCCATCTGTCCGCCGGAGCCCATGGGGGCCGAGGATCCGATGTTCATCCTCTACACCTCCGGCTCCACGGGCAAGCCGAAGGGTGTGCTGCATACCACGGGCGGCTATCTGTTCTGGGCGGCCTATACCCACGAGCTGGTGTTCGACTACCGGCCGGGTGAGGTGTTCTGGTGCACCGCCGACGTGGGCTGGGTCACGGGCCACAGCTATATCGTCTACGGACCCCTGGCCAACGGGGCCACGACCCTGATCTTCGAGGGCGTGCCCAACTATCCGTCGAACAGCCGCTTCTGGCAGGTGATCGACAAGCATCAGGTGGAGATCTTCTATACCGCACCCACCGCCCTGCGCGCCCTGATGCGGGAGGGCGAAGGACCGGTCCGGCGCACGTCGCGCAAGTCCCTTCGGCTGCTGGGCTCGGTGGGGGAGCCGATCAATCCGGAAGCCTGGCTCTGGTATCACCGGGTGGTGGGCGAGGGCCGATGCCCGATCGTCGACACCTGGTGGCAGACCGAGACGGGGGCCTGCCTGATCAGCCCGATCCCCGGTGCCGTTCCCACCAAGCCCGGATCGGCGACCCTGCCGCTGCCCGGCGTCCAGGCCCTGATCGTCGATGCGGAGGGCCGTCCGCTGCAGGGTGCCTGCGAGGGGAATCTGTGCATCACGACCAGCTGGCCCGGCCAGATGCGCACGGTGTATGGCGACCACAAGCGCTTCGTGGAGACCTATTTCACCACCTATCCCGGCCTCTATTTCACCGGCGACGGCTGCCGCCGGGACGAGGACGGCTATTACTGGATCACGGGTCGGGTCGATGACGTGATCAACGTCTCCGGCCACCGCATGGGCACCGCGGAGATCGAAAGTGCCCTGGTCGCCCATCCGCACGTGGCCGAGGCGGCCGTGGTCGGCTTCCCTCACGACGTGAAGGGACAGGGCATCTACTGCTATGTCACTCTCAATGCCGGCGTGACTCCGTCGGAGGATCTGCGCAAGGAGCTGGTCGCCTGGGTGCGCCGGGAGATCGGCCCGTTTGCGGCGCCGGACGTGATCCAGTGGGCCCCGGGGCTGCCCAAGACACGCTCCGGCAAGATCATGCGCCGTATCCTTCGCAAGATCGCGGAGAATGATATCGGCGCGCTGGGCGATACCTCGACCCTGGCCGACCCGTCGGTGGTCGACGATCTGGTGAAAAACCGTGCGGGTGCCTGATCCGGGCGAATTCTGCTGACAAGTCCACGGCCGGGGTACAGGCTGTGATCCGCTAGGCCGGGCCGTCAAAAGAGCCCGCCGGGAGGATACATGCCGGTCGACACCAACGCCCCGCCTCCGGGAGGCGGCTCCCTGTCCGAAGCCCTCGGTCAGGGTCTCGACCCGGGTTCGGAAGTCATTGCCCCGGGTCCGCCGGATCTCGGCGGCATCTTCCGGCTACCGAAGGCCGCCTGGGCCTGGGCCCTGTTCCAGGGAGTCCGCGACCCGTATGTGGTGGTCGTGTCGATCTATATCTTTGCCCCGTATTTCGCCACGACCGTGGTCGGCGATCCGGTTCGCGGCCAGCAGGTGGTGGCCAATCTCAGTACGATCCAGGGCGTGATCCTGAGCGTGACCGCGCCCCTGCTCGGGGCTGCCGTCAACCGCATCGGCCCCCGGAAGCCGGGCCTGGCCCTCTGCGTCGGCCTGATGATCCCGCTGATCGCCGCCCTGTGGTTCGTCCATCCCGGTCCAGGGGGCCTGTCGGTCGCCATGACCGGGGGGATGCTCGTCGCGATCGGGGTCCTGCTCGTCTATACGGACCTGCTGCACAATGCCCTCCTGAGCGCCGTCGCGCCGCCGCAGCAGGCACCGGTGGCCTCGGGCCTCGCCTATTCCCTGCTGAACGCCATCTCGACGGCCATACTGGTCGCGATCCTCTGGGCCTTCGTGCTGCCGGGGAAGGTCGGCTGGCCCCTCATTCCCGCAGCCCCTCTGTTCGGCCTGAACGTCGCCGCCCACGAACCGGAACGGATCGTCGGCCCGATCATCGCCCTGCTCCTCGCCCTGGGAACCGCCCCGCTGTTTCTGCTGGCACCGGACGCGGCGCGGACCGGCATAAGACTTCGGGACGCTGTGGTGGAGGGGGCGAAGGAGCTCGTATCCACGGTCAAGGTCCTGCGCGGCGAGCGCAACATCACAGTCTTCCTCGCCTCGCGCATGATCTACACCGACGGAAAGACCGCGCTCCTGGCCTTCAGCGGGCTGTACGCCAAGGGTGTGATGCACTGGCATGTGCTGGAGATGCTCGCCTTCGGCATCCTCCTGTCGATCTTTGCCGTGATCGGCGGCTTTGTCGGGGCGGGCCTCGACCTGGTTCTGGGGCCGCGCCGGGCGGTGATGCTGGAGGTCGCCGGCTCCTTGATCTGCGTCGTGCTGGCCACGGGCATGAGCCCGCACGCGATCCTCTATGTCATTCCCTGGGACAGCGCAGCGCATCCCGCCCTGTGGAACGGGCCCATGTTCCGCACCCTGCCGGAGGTCCTGTATCTCTGCATCGGGTTCGGAACCGCGATCTTCGTGACCGCCGCCTACTCCTCGAGCCGGATGCTGCTGGTGCGACTCGCACCACCGGAGAAGCTGGGGTCGTTCTTCGGCCTCTACGCCCTGAGCGGTACGGCGACCATGTGGCTCGGCGCGCTGATGGTGGGCCTGTTCACGGCCCTGTGGCACACACAGGAGGCTGGATTTGCGGCCATTGCCGGGTTGCTGACCCTCGGCGGTCTCGGCATGACCCTGGTCCGGGGCGGAGATCCGCTGCCGAAACGGCAGAGCTGAGGCCCCGCCGCCGGACCCTTATTCCGACGCGGGACCGGGCACGGACACGCCCGGGCTGGCCGGGGCCGCCCCACCACCGCCGCTGCCGCCGGCGCCGCCCGTCCGAATGCTGACCTGGCAGTTGGGGGAGCAGGCCATGTCCGTCCGCTCAGCCCCGCGGAACACGCTCACGCGGCCCGTGTGGGCCACGCCGACCACGACTTCCGTGGAGTAGAGGGTCCGGCCGCTGGCATCGAGGACCACGACGTCGGTCACGCCATAGCCCCGGCCGCTGACGAACAGGGTGTGGCTGTCCACAACGGTCACGTCCGCGACCGTCGGATTTCCGACCACCACGGATTGGGCCGCTCCGGCGACCTTCAGGCGTGTGGAGTGATCCAGAGGCACGACCAGCGCCTCGGCCCGGGCCGTGGTCGCGCCGGCAAACAGGGTCAGGGCCGCGGCGGCCGCAAGCGAAAAGATCGTGATCGGTCGAAGCGAAGGAGGTGAACCGAAGCGCATGTCACGAAATCTCCAGAGGGCGCGGGACCGGCCGGGGCAACGCCCGCGTGCAGGATCGCGCCCGCGCGTTTGTAAGGTCGGTGTGCGGGAAGGGTGCGGTCAAATCGTCAACAAACCCCTTATTCAACGATGTCGAAGGCCGGTTTGGCGTTCGCGCCGGCCCGGCGCGTCGCCGGAGCTCGGTGGAGGATCGCTGCCGACCTTCCCGGGACGGGTCAAATTCGCCGAAATGGAACTAAATGCCACTGAAAATTGTATTTCTGCCTGCTCACCTGAGCATCATATTGGATAAATCGCGACATTTTGTCACATCTTGGTCCCTGGGAGGCGGGGTACCGGGGGACGGTCCGAGATAGCAAGTCGTTGCGGAACAACGAATTATGAAAATGCATCAATGGGTATTAACCGCAAGTGAAGCTGCACCCCCCGCATATTAGCAGCGATTTGTTCTAGTTAATATACAGTAACGTTAATTTTCTCATTACTATATTATCGAAATTATTGGTTGTTGACTTCACCTAACATTAACCCCCATGCGGCAAATTACTCAGGCAATAAGGGGTCAGGCGAGTGGAAACGCTCTTACCCCGCTCGCTTGGCAAATGAGGAGAACACTATGACCAAGTTCGTTTCGCGCTTCCTGAAGAACGAGTCCGGCGCCACCGCCATTGAGTACGGCCTGATTGCCGCCCTGATCGCCGTCGTGGTGATCGGTGCCGTGACCGCCGTCGGCAACAACCTGAGCGGCAAGTTCAATAACATCGCGAACTCCGTGAAGTAATCTGGCTTCATTCCGGCAGCCGGGCGTCAGGTACGTCACGGCTGTCGGGATGGGCTCGCGGACCTCGCCTCCAGAGCGAGATCCGGCATCTGCCTGACGGGGCCGCGACGTTCAAAGGTTGCGGCCCTTTCTTTTTGCCCCCGTGACGGAGACCGTCCGATGCGATTGCTCTTGGAAGATTTTGCTTCGGACCAGTCCGGCGCCACCGCCATTGAATATGGCCTGCTCGTCGCCCTGATCGGCCTGGTGGTGGTCGCCGCGATGACCAATCTCTCCAACGTCATCTGGAACAAGCTGAACAACGTCGCGGTCGCCATTAAATAGGGGCTAAACGCTTCTTTATAGGGTGACCGGCTAGGATGCCGTTCTGTCTTCACGGAAGCTGAGCCGCGCATGTCTCCTTTGAATCTTCTGATCGTCGGGTTGTTTCCCGCCGTGGTCATCTTCGCTGCGCTGCGCGATGCGACCACCATGACCATTCCCAACTGGCTTTGCGGCCTCGGTGCGCTGATGTTCGTCCCGGCGGCCCTGATCAGCGGCCTGAACCTCGGAACGGCCGGCATCGCCCTCGCCGTGGGCTTTGCGTCCCTGGTCGCCGGAATCGGCCTGTTCGCCGCCCGCTGGGTCGGCGGGGGCGACGCAAAACTGTTCGCGGTCTGCGGTCTATGGCTCGGCTGGCCGTCCTGGATCGAATTCGTCATGTGGACGGCCATTGCGGGTGGCGGCCTCGCCATCGGCCTGATCGCATCCCGAAAGCTTGCAACCCTGTGGCCGGTCAGGATGCCGGCCTGGACAGCTCGACTGCTCAGTCCGGGCGGTGACATTCCCTACGGCATCGCCATCTGCGTCGGGGCCCTGTGCGCCTTCCCGGACAGCCCTGTGATGCACGCCGTACGTCTGGCCAGCAAGGTCTGAGAGCCTCGCCCGGCCTTGACTGCCAAGGGTTCGCGCCCCCAAGGGCGGAAGGCCCGTAGATCCCCGCACACAGCGTGATGGACTGGCTGAAGCGCTCCTGACGCCATTGTTAATCAAAAAGCGCCACTCGACCACAAAGGCTTAGTCGAACGTTAACCTGCGACGACCAAGGTCGAGGCCGTCGGGTGTGCCGGATTCCGCGATTGGCCCAAAATCGGCGCGATGCATCGGAGCTGGGGTCATGGGTCCGAAACGGATCATCGTATTAAGCATCGCCGGCATTGCCGCCGTCATGGCGCTATTCCTGTTTCGAGGTCTTGCGACCAGCAAGGAACACAAGCCCGCCCCGGTACAGGTGGTCCAGGCCGGACCGGCCCTGATCTATGTGGCGGTTGCCGGGCGCGATATCAGCGTCGGAGACCGTCTCGCGGAATCGGATCTGACCTGGCAGGCCTGGCCCGCCGCGAACATCAACCCCGACTACGTCACCAACGGTCCTGTTCCCAACTTCACCGGCAATACCGGAGTCGGCAAGGCGGCAGGCGGTGCCATCGCGGTGGCGGACTCCGTCAAGCAGCGGGCGCTCGGCATGCAGGGAACCCCCGGCGAGGTCTTCCTCGGCGGCGTCGCGAAGGAAATCGTGCGCAAGGGCGAGCCGGTGGTCCTGGCCAAGGTGGTCCGCGCCGGCCAGTCCGGCGTGATGGCCGTTCGCCTCGAGCCCGGCATGCGCGCCATGGCCATTCCCCTCTCCCCGGAGAGCTCCGCCGGAGGCTTTGTCCTTCCCGGTGACCATGTGGACGTGGTGCAGGTCCGCAAACTCGACGGCGGCGTCGTGACCTCGACCACCGTCATGAAGAACGTCCGCGTCCTGGCCATCGATCAGAGCACCTCGACCTCGACCAAGGGCTCGACCCTCGGTGCCACCGCCACCCTGGAGGTCGCTCCGGAGCAGGCGGAAAACCTCGTCCTGGCCCGCGCCCAGGGCGAGCTGACCCTGGTGCTGCGCTCCTATGCCGATGTGGGCGGTCCGACGGTCGACAGCATGGTCAAGCGCGCCCAGGCCCTGATCGCGACCCCGGTCGTCCGTGTCTACCGCAATGCTGCCCCAACTGAAGTCAAGGTCGCCCGGTGACTCCGAACCTGCACCCCACGCCGCTGGTCCGCCGCCCGCTCCCGGGCACACCCGCCCGTTGGCGCGCCGCCCTGTGCGCGCTTCTCGCCGCCACGAGCCTGTCCGCCGGACTCCTTGAGACAGCGGCCGCCGCCGCAGCTCCAGGCAGCGACAGCGCTCTGGCCGGTGCCCCGAAGCGCGGCCGCGAGGCGGTTGCCCGGCGCGCCCGGGCACAGGCGGCCACCGCCGCTGCTGCCGCGGCCGCGGCGAGTGCCCAGACCGACCCGGCCTCGGCCGTTCAGACACCTGTCAATGAGCAGACCGTCCGCGTCGATCTCGGCGGTGGCGGAGCCTCCCGGTCGCTGACCCTGCCCCGGGGCAAGTCGGCGGTGATCGAGCTCCCGGTGGACGCCCGCGACGTGGTGGTCTCCAATCCCAAGGTCGCGGAGGTGATCCTGTCGACCCCTCGGCGGGTCTATCTGCTCGGCCAGACCGCAGGCCAGACAGACGCCGTCTTCTTTGACGGCTCGGGTCGCCAGCTGCTGCGCCTCGAGGTGCGGGTTGACCAGGACGTATCCGGCATTGCCCAGACCCTCGGACGGATGCTGCCGGGCTCACAGCTCCATGTCGAAGCGGTCAATGACAGCGTGATCCTGTCGGGTCAGGTCCCCGATGCGGCCTCGGCGGACAAGGCGGTCCGGGTGGCCGGCGGCTTTGTCAGCAAGCCGGAGAACGTGATCAACATGCTGAGCATCGCCGGGCCCGAGCAGGTGATGCTCAAGGTCCGGATCGTCGAGGTGAACCGCTCGATCATCAAGCAGCTGGGCTTCAACCTGAGCACCCTGGTGGGCCAGACCGGCATGAACCAGTATCTGGCCGGCATCTCCCCGACCTACGGGGTGAACGGCGCGCTGATGGGCGGTCTTACGGGCGGCTACAAGATCGACACCACGTCCCAGCCGGAGCTGCCCTGCGCCAGCGGCATCGGCAACTGCGTCGTGCACGGATCGACCTCCGGCTACACCAACTGGAACACCGCCGTTCCCGCGGCGACCGCCGGTTCCACCGGCGTGAACCAGGCCAAGGCGATGATCCAGGCCTTCGAACGGGTCGGCCTCGTCCGCACCCTGGCCGAACCCAATGTGACGGCGATCTCGGGCGAGAGCGCCAAGTTCCTGGCCGGTGGGGAGTTCCCCGTGCCGGTGAGCCAGGACTCCAGCGGTCGGATTACCGTGGAATTCAAGCAATACGGTGTCGGGCTGGGCTTCTCGCCGGTAGTGCTGGGTCCGGGACGGATCTCGCTGAAGGTGTCCACCGAAGTGTCGGAGATCAGCAGTCTGAACGCCTTCTCCGCCTCCGGATCCACATCCGGGTCCGCCCTGGTGATCCCCGGCCTGAACGTCCGTCGGGTCGAAACCACGGTGGAACTGCCCTCCGGCGGTGCGCTGATGCTCGCAGGGCTGCTTCAGAACACGACCAAGCAGACCCTCGACGCCCTGCCCGGGCTGATGGAACTGCCGGTGATCGGGCCCCTGTTCCGGTCGCGGGACTTCCTGAACAACCAGAGCGAACTGGTGGTGATCATCACGCCCTATCTGGTGAAGGGAACCAGCCCCGACCAGCTGTCGACCCCCGCGGACGGGCTGGTGATCGCCAATGACTTCGAGACCGATCTTCTCGGTCACCTGAATTCCGGCTTCACCAAGCCGGCCGCCGGCGCGACCTACCAGGGACCCTTCGGCTATGTTGTGGAGTAAGACCGGCATGACGCGCACACCGCTCATCACAGCCCTTGCAGTCTCCGCCCTGATGCTGTCGGCCTGCGCGACGGGGGGTGCCCGCCACGCGGCAGCACCGGTCCGGCCGACCAAGGCCGTCAACCCGACCTATGATCCGAAGGCGCGCACGGAGCTGGACCGCTACCGCGCTGCCACGCGGGAAACCGATGGAGAGCTGGCGCTCGCCCAGCACCCCAACGGCCGCCTGTCCGATGCCCAGAAGACCGCCCTGATCTCCCTCGCGCAGGCCAATCTTGGCTCGGAGGGCTCGACCTTCATCATCCGGACCGCCACGGGCGAGACGAATTTCGGTGACGCCGCCCAGACGGCCCGGGCCGCCGCGGAGGTGATGCGGGCATCCGGGATCCCCACATCGCGGATCCTGATGGACCACTACGACGCCACCAGTTCCGGCGCCCCCGTCAAGATCACCTACCGGACCCTCGTCGCCGTCGGACCCGACTGCCGCAAAGGCTGGGATGACATGGCCGCGACCGGATCCAACCGGAACTACGGCCATTTCGGCTGCGCCGCTTCGGCCAACCTTGCCGCCATGATCGCCGACCCGCGGGATCTCCAGCATCCCGCAGCCGAAGATCCCTCGGACGCGACCCGACGGGGCGTGACCCTCGGCAAGTACCGGAAGGGTGAGCAGACCTCGGCCGCCAAGGATGATCAGGCCTCCGGTGCCGTTTCCAGTTCGGTCAAATAGCGATGGCCTTCACAATGTCCGATCAGTCTGCTGACCTCGACCCGTTCGACGCCGATGAAGGCCTCGACGAGCCGCAATGGGTAACCGCGGAGGCACCTGCGCCGGACTATGGCGTTCATGGGGTCGATCCGATCCCTGCGGCCCCGCCGACCGGCGGTGGTGCCCTGATTTCCCTCGACGACTCGGCGGCTGGCGAACTGCCGGTTCCCCGGATTGCGATCCACTTCTTCTGCCGCAACGAGGAAACCGCGGCGGCGGCGGCGCGCGCCGCGTCCGACAGACGTCTGTCCCGGGCCACGCCCAAGGTGCTCCGCGGCGGTCTCACCGAAGCCATCGCCATTTATCAGGAACAGCCGACCCCGCCGCTGATCGTGGTCGAATGCCTGGAGCCGGGCATGGAGCTGCTCCAGAAGCTCGAAGTCCTGGCCGAGGTGTGTGACCCGAACACCAAGGTGGTGGTGATCGGAGCATCCAACGACATTGCCCTCTACCGCGAACTGATCCGTCGCGGTGTGAGCGAGTATCTGGTTCCGCCGATCCAGCCGCTGCAACTGATCCGGACCATCGCCGGGCTCTATGCTGATCCGACCACTCCGTTCATGGGCCGGACCGTGGGATTCGTCGGATCCAAGGGTGGGGTCGGTGCCTCGACGCTCGCCCACAATATCGCCCACACCCTTGCCGAGCAGGTGAAGGTGAACACGGTGATCGCAGACTACGACCTGGCCTTCGGCACGGCCGGGCTCGATTTCAACCAGGACCCCCTGCAGGGCGTCTATGACGCGCTCCACCAGCCCGACCGCCTGGACCCGGTGCTGCTCGACCGCATGACGGCGCGCTGCACCGACCGTCTCAGCCTGTTCGCCGCCCCGGCAACCCTCGACGACGTCTATGAATTCGGTCCTGAGGTGTTCGAGGAGGTGTTCAACCGGATCCGGACCACGGCCCCCTTCGTGGTGCTCGACATTCCGCACAGCTGGAACACTTGGGTAAAGCAGACGATCCTGGCCTGTGATGACCTGATCATGGTGGCGACACCGGACCTGGCCTCGCTGCGCAACGCGAAGAACATGATCGACCTGATCCGCAAGGCCCGTCCGAACGATGCCCCGCCCCGGCTGATCCTGAACCAGATGGGCGTGCCCGGCCGCCCGGAGATTCCCGTGAAGGAATTCGCCAAGGCCCTGCAGCTCGAGCCGGCCCTGGTTCTGCCCTTCGACGCCAAGCTGTTCGGCGAGGCCGCCAACAACGGCCAGATGCTGTCCGAGATCAACCCGAAGGCCAAGGCCGTCGAAGGCCTTCTGGAGTTCGCTCTGGCGCTGTCGCGGCGGGAATCCGCACCGGCACCGGCCAAGACACGATCGCTGATCGAGCGCCTTCTGAAGCGCGCCTGAAGGAGGAGCGGAAACCTTGTTCGGTAAACGGAGTCCGTCTGCGCCCCAGGCCGCGCCGCCTCCGGCCCCCACCAAGGGGCCGGACATCGCGACGCGTCCACAGCGGGCGGAGACCCCTCGTGCCGAACCGGCCGACGCACCTGCCGCGAAGCCGCGGGCGACCTCGGGGCTGGACCAGCTGCGTGCCGCACAGGGCGGGGCGGTGTCGAACTCCGGACCGGTGGCGGAAATCGTCCGTGACCAGACGGATTACTATCACGCCACCAAGACCACCATCTATTCCGCCCTGCTCAACACCATCGATCTCGGCCAGCTGGCCCAGCTCGACCACAAGACCGCTGCCGAGGAAATCCGCGACATCGTGGCGGAGCTGGTGGCGATCAAGAACGTCTCCATGTCCGCCGCCGAACAGGACCACCTGGTCCAGGACATCATCAACGACGTCCTCGGCTATGGCCCCCTCGAGCCCCTGCTGAAACGCGACGACATCGCCGACATCATGGTCAACGGGGCCCACCGGGTGTTCATCGAAGTGGGCGGAAAGGTCCAGCTGACCAATGTCCGGTTCCGTGACAACGCCCAGCTGATGAATATCTGCCAGCGGATCGTGAGCCAGGTCGGCCGGCGGGTCGACGAAAGCTCGCCGATCTGCGACGCCCGTCTGCCCGACGGCAGCCGGGTCAACGTGATCGGGCCGCCCCTGGCTCTGGATGGTCCCACCCTGACCATCCGGAAGTTCAAGAAGGACAAGCTGACCATGCGGAACCTGGTCGAGTACGCCTCGATCAGTCCCGAAGGGGCCCGCGTGCTCGGCGTGATCGGTGCCAGCCGGTGCAATATCGTGATTTCCGGCGGTACCGGTTCCGGCAAGACGACCCTGCTGAATACCCTGACCGCCTTCATCGATCCGACCGAGCGGGTGATCACCTGCGAGGACGCCGCCGAACTGCAGCTGCAGCAGCCCCATGTGGTGCGACTGGAAACCCGTCCTCCGAACCTCGAGGGGCAGGGCGCGATCACCATGCGCGACCTCGTCAAGAACTGCCTGCGGATGCGTCCAGAGCGGATCATCGTCGGCGAAGTCCGGGGGCCCGAGGCCTTCGACCTGCTGCAGGCCATGAACACAGGTCACGACGGTTCCATGGGCACGCTGCACGCCAACAGCCCGCGGGAAGCCATCAGCCGGATGGAATCCATGATCACCATGGGGGGCTACGGCCTCCCCTCGAAGACCATCCGCGAGATGATCGTGGGGTCCGTCGACGTGATCATCCAGGCGGCCCGTCTGCGGGACGGATCGCGCCGGATCACCCACATCACCGAGGTGCTGGGACTCGAAGGCGACGTGATCATCACCCAGGACCTGTTCGTCTACGAAATGACCGGCGAGGACAAGGACGGGAAGATCATCGGTCGCCACCGGTCCACCGGGATCGCCCGCCCCCGCTTCTGGGATCGGGCCCGATACTACGGCCTCGACCGGGAACTGGCCGAAGCTCTGGACGCGGCGGAATAGGGGAACAGACGATGGACATGTCATCGATCTGGCCCGTCGTCGCCGCCCTGCTGGGCTTCGTGGCCCTCGCCGGCGTCGGCTGGGTGCTGGTCGGTGAGGAACCCACCAGCGCCAAGGCCAACAAACGCATCAGTGCTGTTGCCGCCGACACCAAGAGTGAAGCCGCCCGGGGTCGCACCACCCAGGATACGCAGGCCGCGCGGCGGAAACAGATCCTCCTGACCCTCAAGCAGCAGGAAAACCAGGACCGGAAGGCCAAGCTGAGCCTCGAGTCCCGCCTCATCCAGGCGGGTCTGTCCTTCACCGTCCGCGACTTCTGGGTCGGATCAGGGATCATCGGCGTGGTCTCGGTCGTGGTGGCCCTGCTGCTTCGGGCGCCCATCCTGGCCGCCATCGGCATCGGGTTCGCCAGCGGGCTTGGCGTCCCGCGCTGGCTGTTGTCCACATTGGCCAAGGGTCGCGCCAAGAAATTCACCGAGGAATTCCCCAACGCCATCGACATCATCGTACGGGGCATCAAGTCCGGTCTGCCGGTGCATGACTGCATGCGTCTGATCGCCGCAGAAAGCCCTGAGCCGCTGGCCAAGGAGTTCAAGAAACTGATGGAGAGCATCGCCGTCGGCACCTCCATCGATCAGGCCCTCGAGAAGATGTATGACCGCATGCCCACGTCGGAGGTGCGGTTCTTCTCCATCGTGCTCGCGATCCAGCAGAAGACCGGCGGCAACCTCGCCGAAGCGCTGAACAACCTCTCCATCGTGCTCCGCGCGCGCAAGCTGCTGCGGGAGAAGATCAAGGCCCTCTCCGGCGAAGCCGTGGCGTCCGCCTTTATCATTGGATCCCTGCCCCCGGGGATCGGACTGATGGTGACCATCACCTCCCCCGGCTACATGAATCCGCTGATCAACGACCCCCGTGGACACGTGATCCTGGGGATTGGCATCGGCATGGAGATGCTCGGCATCTTCGTCATGCGTCGCATGATCAACTTCAAGTTCTGAGGCGGGCCCATGGAAAGCTTCATGGCGATCTTCGAGCCGGCCAACCTGCTCTCGATCTTCGTGGCCGTGATCGTGTTCGCCACTGTGGTGACGCTGGTGACGCCGATCCTGTACCGCGACCGCCTGACGGACCGCATGAAGTCCGTCGCCAGCCGGCGGGATGAACTTCGCCGAATCGCCCGTGCCCAGATGCGCAACGAGGCACCGACCCTGCGTCAGACGGACGAGGGCTTCTACAAGAAGGTCGTGGACCAGCTCCAGCTGTCACGCCTGCTGGAGGACCCGAAGGTCGTCGACACCCTCGCTCAGGCCGGATTCCGCGGCCCCCGGCCTGTCACCACCTTCTACTTCTTCCGGTTTGTCACACCGTTCGTCTTCCTGACCTTCGCCATCGTCTACATCTATGTGCTGAAGGCGATCGACTGGCCGGCCATGACCAAGATCACGGCCTGCTGCGTGCTGTTCGTGGCCGGCTTCTATGCGCCGAACGTCTATCTGCAGAACGTCATCACCAAGCGTCGCACCGCGATTGTCGGCGCTTTCCCCGATGCCCTGGACCTTCTGCTGATCTGCGTGGAGTCCGGCATGTCCATCGAGCTCGCCATCCAGAAGGTGGCATCGGAAATCGGCACGCGCTCCATCGAACTGGCTGAGGAACTGACCCTGCTCAGCGCCGAGTTGTCCTATCTGCCCGAGCGCCGCCTCGCCTATGAGGGGTTGTCGAAGCGGGTCAATTATCCGGGAATCAAGGCCGTCACCACGGCCATGACCCAGGCAGAGCGCTACGGCACGCCGCTCGGCACCGCCCTGCGAGTCATGGCCAAGGAAAACCGCGAATTACGCATCGCCGAGGCCGAGAAGATTGCCTCCCAGCTGCCCGCCAAGCTGACCGTCCCAATGGTGCTGTTCTTCCTGCCGGTGCTGTTCCTGGTGATTCTCGGACCGGCCTACATCAAGGCGACGGACACCACCACCAAGAGCGACACCCAGCAGCGGATGCGTCACTGACCATCGCGCCGCGGTCCGACCCGCGCACAGCGTCCGGTACGGGGTCTATCGGATCTCGGGGGTGCCGGGCCGGGCCGGCGCGGAGGGCATGGCCGCCGCCACGGTCGGAACCGCTCCACCGACGCCCGGCTGGACGGAGCGCAGATAGGCGAGATTGGCTGTCGCCACCTCCGGCGGCAGGTCTTCCCGGATGAGACGCTCGGCCTCGTCAAGCTTGCCCTCGAGGCCAATGATCAGAGCGAGGTTCTGCCGCACCTGGATCGTTGCATCCGGCCGGGCCACGGCGCGGCGCAGGAGGGCTTCGGCTTCTGCCCGCTCACCCTTGGCAGCGTGGAACATGGCAAGGTTCGACAATACAGCGGGATTTTCCGGGGAAAGGGCCAGCGCCTGGTCATAGGCCGCCAGCGCCTCTGCGGGTCGCAGGCTCTGTTCGAGGGCGACGCCGAGCAGCGAGTAGGGCCGCCAGTCCTTGGGTGCGAGTCGGCTGGCCTGCTTGAGGGGCTGGATGGCATAGAAGCCCTGGCGCTCGCTGATCCGCGCCCGGGCGATCTCCATGATCGCATCCACATTGTCCGGGTGCAGGGCGATCACCTTGGTGGCCGCAGCGTCGGCCTCGTCATAGCGCGCGAGCTGTCGAAGGGCGATGGACAGCCGAATCCCGGCCTCCGCATCCGACGGGTCGATATCTGCTTCCCGGGTCCAGAAGGCGGCGCGGGCGAGGGGATCGAGGCGCTCGGCGGCCTGGCGCTCCGCGGGCATCGCCTTGTGCAGCCGTTCGGGTGGCACCGCCTTGGTCGGTGCCGGCGCAATGGAGACCGCTGGTGCGGGGGATGCCTTGGGCACGGCACCACCGGACGCTGATGGCTCTGCCGACAGGGCCGGTCCTGCCAACAGGATGACGGCGAGAATGGTTGCGATGGAGTGAGGGTTCGTACACATCATGGCGCATCCCGAAGCCGCGGCGAATTGCCCGGCGCAGTGTCTTCGGCGTCGTCTCAATTTTGCGTTAACACATTTGCTTCGGTTGTATTGGAGTGCAGGTCGTGAGCGATGCCCATCCCAATCTGATTGTCGACAGTCCGGCGGCCGGCACCGTGTGGCTGGTGACAGAGGCCATGTGCGCCCAGTCGGTGGCTGCAGACCCGGATTTCGCCGCCCTCTGCGCCCTGCACGATTTTGCCGGACAGGCCGGACGCCTGGTCCTTCGCACCGGTACCGCCGGACCGGAGGCCTGGTACGGCCTCGGTCGAACGACCGGATCGGTCATGAGCCTTCGGGCGCTGGCCGAACGCCTGCCGGCGGGGGACTGGCAGATCGGCACAGACGTCCCCTGGCCGGCCTCCGGCGTCGCCCTCGCCTTTGCCCTCGGAGGCTACAGCTTTGACCGCTACAAGGCGTCGAAGGCCCGACCCGGCCCGCGGCTGGTCGTGGGCGAGGCCGCGGAGCCCGCCCTGAGGATCGCCGAGGCCTGTGCCCTGGCCCGGACCCTGATCAACACCCCGGCCTCCGACATGGGCCCCGCGGACCTGGAACAGGCGGCTCGCACCCTGGCCGACGCCCATGGGGCCGAGCTCTTCGTCGTCGTGGGCGACGACCTGCTGACCGCAGGCTACCCCGCCGTCCACGCCGTGGGCCGTGCCGCCGCGCCCGCACGGGCACCCCGGATGATCGAGATCCAGTGGGGCGATCCGACGGCTCCGGTGGTGGCCCTGGTGGGCAAGGGCGTGACCTTCGATACCGGCGGCCTCGATCTCAAGCCCTCCGCCGGGATGAGATGGATGAAGAAGGACATGGGCGGTGCCGCCCACGCCCTGGCGCTGGGACAATTGATCATGGGGGCCGGGCTTCCTGTCCGGCTGGTGATCCTTGTAGCAGCCGTGGAAAATGCCGTCTCCGGAGACGCCATGCGCCCTGGCGACGTCCTGCACACCCGCAAGGGCCTGACCATCGAAGTGGGCAATACCGACGCCGAGGGACGGCTGGTCCTGGCAGACGCCCTCGCCCGGGCGGACGAGCTCAAGCCGGCCCTGACCCTCGACTTCGCCACCCTGACCGGCGCGGCTCGGGTCGCCCTGGGTCCGGACGTGCCTCCCTTCTTCACCGATGACGACGGTCTCGCCGCGGACCTGGCGTTCGCGGCCCTGGCGACGGAGGATCCGATTTGGCGTCTGCCCCTGTGGGATGCCTATGACGAGTCCCTCGACTCCGACATTGCCGATCTGAAGAACGATTCCGACGGCTGGGCCCAGGCGGGCGCGATCACTGCGGCCCTGTTCCTGCGACGCTTTGCACCTGCCGGAAGCTGGGCGCATTTCGACATCTTTGCATGGCGGCCGCGGAAGCTGCCCGGCCGTGCCTTCGGCGGCGAGGCGCAGGCCCTGCGGGCCTGCTTCGAAATGATCTGCAAGCGGTACGGAGCGCCGAAATGACCGACCAACGGGGCATCCTGGCCCGGGACGGCGTTGCAGCGGCCCGGCTGGAAGGCATTGTCGCCGCCCGACATTACGCCCCGACCACCCGCCGACGGGTGGTCACCCCCGTAGCACCGCTCCGCCGCGCCCCCCGGATCGAGGCGGAGCAGGTCTCCCAGCTGTTGTTCGGCGAGACGGTGGAGATCCTCGACGAGGCAGAGGGCTTCGCCTTCGCCCAGTCCGGACGCGACGGTTATGTCGGATACGTGGACGCCGAATGCCTGGACCTGCCCGGAGACCCGGTCGCGCCGGCCCCGGCTGCGCTCCGGGTTGCCGTGCTTCGGACCTATGCCTTTACCGAACCGTCGATCAAATCCCTGCCGGAGGGACTCTATTCCCTCAATGCCTTGATCACGCCGGAGGACCGGGAGGGTCGCTTCGTCAAGGCCCGCGACGGCGGCTGGTTCATCGGCGATCATCTGGCACCCCTTGACCAGTTCGAGACGGATCCGGTGGCGGTGGCGGAACGATTCGTCGGTACGCCCTATCTGTGGGGTGGGAATGAAAGCCTCGGGCTGGACTGCTCCGGCCTGGTGCAGCAGTCCCTGCGTGCCTGCGGCATGGCCTGTCCCCGGGATTCCGACCAGCAGATGGCGCTGGGTACCGCCATTGACCCGCTCCAGGGCCTCCTGCGGGGAGATCTGGTGTTCTGGCGGGGACATGTGGGTTTTCTGACCGGCAGCAACGGCCTGCTCCACGCCAATGGGCATCACATGGCCGTGGTGATCGAGCCCCTCGATGCCGCCATCGCGCGGATCGAGGCTGCCGGGTCGGGACAGCCCACCGCCTACCGGCGGCTGGCCTGAAGCCGACCGCTCCTGCCGAGCCCTGAAACGACAACGCCGCCGCCCCGAGGTGGGGGCGACGGCGTCGCGCTGGATCGGTGTGTGCGCCGGATCAGGCCGCGGGCTTGGCGTCCGCAGGCTTGGCCGCGTCGGCCGGTGCCGTGGCCCCCGCCGCAGCGGCCGGGGCGGCAGCCGCCGCCGGAGCAGCCGCGGCCGGATTCGGTGCCGGAATGGCCGGCGGGCTCGAGCTCTGCTGACGCAGCCAGGCAATCAGGTTGATGCGGTCTTCCCGCTTCTTCAGGCCGACGAAGGACATCTTGGTGCCGTTGATGTAGGCCGCCGGGCCGGAGAGAAACTCATAGACGTGCTGGTAGTCCCAGGCCGCCTGCTTGCCGCTGAAGTCCGTCATGCCCTGCGAATAGGCGAAGCCCGCGTGCGATCCCGGCTTCCGGCCGAGGACACCCCACAGGTTCGGACCGGTCTGATTCGGACCACCATTGGCGAAGTTGTGGCAGGATGCGCACTTCTGCGACACGGCTGCGCCGGCAGCCACGTCGGCCTTGGCCAGTTCGGTGCCCCAGTCCGGCGGCGTGTCCGCAACCTCGGCGGTCGCACCGGCATCGCCTGTCGCCACGGCGATGGCGTAGCCCGGTGTCTTCACGGGCGTGGGCGCAAACAGCATCTCGGCACCCTGGCGCACGATCAGCAGAAGCAGCACCGCACCCAGCAGGCCGCCAAAAATCTTGTTCCAGCGAAGTTCGTCTTTCATGTCGCCCCATGAGCCTCTGAGAGCAAAAATGGGTCTGCCCGCCGCAAGCGTGTCAGACCGCTGGAACGGTCAGGCGGGACAGCCGGTCGAAGACCGACAGGACCAGGCACCAAAACCCGTTCTTGCGTGGGCGTCTCTGACACGCTACCGCGGCTCACGCAACCACTCGCGTGATGTCTTCCGCCCTTGCAGGCGCAAACAGCCCGCAACTCTGACTGAAATTGGCCGGGACGCTCCAGAACATCATGACGCCGATCACGATCATACCCGCCCGGATGGCGGCGACCCGGCTGCCGGACAAGCCGCTGGCAGACATTGGCGGCGTGCCCATGATCGTCCGGGTGCTGCGCCGCGCCGAAGCGGCCGGCGTCGGTCCCGTCGCCGTCGCCGCCGGTGATCTGGCCATTGTCGATGCGGTACGGGCCGCAGGGGGTACGGCGGTGCTGACCGACCCTGCGCTGCCCTCCGGTTCGGACCGGATCATGGCGGCCCTGGACGCCCTGGATCCGAAAGGGCGGCACGACGCGGTGATCAACCTGCAGGGCGACATGCCGTTCGTCGACCCGGCCATGGTGCAGGCCTGCGCCGCGCTGCTCGCAGATCGGCCGGACGCCGACATCTCCACCCTCGTCGCCCCGGAGATGTCCCCGGCCGACCGGACCAATCCGGACGTGGTAAAGGCCGTTCTGGCCCTGGCGGAGGACAGCCGGAGCGGCCGGGCCCTCTATTTCACGCGATCGACCCTCTATGGCGACGCCCCCGTGTGGCGTCACATCGGACTCTACGGCTATCGGCGGGACGCGCTGGCCCGTTTCACCCGCTCGCCCCCGTCGCCGCTGGAGCGTCGGGAGAAGTTGGAGCAGCTCCGCGCCCTTGAAATGGGAATGACCCTCTACGCCGCCGTCTTCGCAACGGCCCC
Organism: uncultured Caulobacterales bacterium; assembly: GCA_903874895.1. Taxonomy (GTDB): domain Bacteria; phylum Pseudomonadota; class Alphaproteobacteria; order Caulobacterales; family Caulobacteraceae; genus CAIMFV01. The sequence goes on from CAIQUG010000118.1 coordinate 39,418, forward strand.
CATTTCCGTCGACACGCCGGCCGATCTGGCCGCCGCCCGTACGGAAGCGGAAAGGACCCGCGCATGAGCCGCCCCGGCATCGCCTTCCAGGGAGAATTCGGCGCGAACAGCGACGAAGCCTGCCGCGAGCACTTCCCCGACCATGAGCCGACCCCTTGCCCCACCTTCGAGGACGCCTTTGAGGCCGTCCGGTCCGGCACGTGCGCACTGGGCCTGATCCCGGTCGAGAACTCGATCGCCGGGCGGGTGGGCGATGTCCACCACCTGCTGCCGGACTCCGGCCTGAAGATCATCGGCGAGCGGTTCAAGCCGATCCGCTTCCAGCTGATGGCCAATCCCGGAACGACGCTGGGTGATCTCCGACAGGTGGCCAGCCATGTCATGGCGCTGGGCCAGTGCCGCAAGGTGATCCGGGACCTGGGCCTCCGGACGGAAATCGCCTCGGACACCGCCGGTGCCGCCAAGGCCCTGTCCGAGCATCCGGACCGCACCCGGGCGGCGATCGCTCCAGCCCTCGCCGCAGACCTCTACGGCCTGGAGATCCTGCGCCGGGACATCGAGGACGCGCATCACAACACGACGCGCTTCCTGGTCATGACGGCCGATCCGTCACCTGCCCGGCCGCCCCCTGGTGTCCCCTGTGTCACCAGCTTCGTGTTCCGGGTCCGCAACGTCCCGGCCGCCCTCTACAAGGCCATGGGCGGGTTCGCCACGAACGGGGTGAACATGACCAAGCTGGAAAGCTACATGGAGGGCGGGGTCTTCACGGCCACGGTCTTCTATGCCGACGTCGAGGGTCGTCCCGAGGACGGCAATGTCACCCTGGCGCTGGAGGAACTGGCGTTCTTTTCCGAACGGATCGAGATCCTCGGCGTCTATCCTGCAGACCCCTACCGGACGATCCGGCGCTAGTCGCGTCGACATCACGAATGACGCAACCGGATCATCCGATCCGGATGAACAGACGAGGAGACCCGCGGTGAATTCGATCCTCACGCCCTTGCTGGCACTTGTGGCCTGGACGCTGGTCGTCTGGATCTGGATGTATGCCACCCGGATCCCTGCCATGCAGACACACAAGATCGCGCCGCAGGCCGGTGCCCACCCCGGCAGCCTCGATGTGCTCCCGTCCTCCGTGCGGTCGGTCGCCGACAACTACAACCACCTGATGGAACAGCCGACCATCTTCTATGCGCTGGTCGTCTATCTTCACCTGACGCAGCAGGGTAACGCCATCAATGTGGATCTCGCCTGGGCGTATGTGGCCCTGCGGGTCGTCCACAGCCTTGTGCAGAACACGTCCAATGTGGTGCTCGTCCGGTTCCTGGTCTTCACGCTCTCGACATTGATCCTGTTCGCCCTGACCGCCCGAGCCCTCATCGCCCTCTTCTGAACTCCCGGGGAAAAACCCCCTGCGCCGCTGGGCCCCGGAGCGTCCACTGCGCACAGAGAACCTGCTTAATTCCGGAACGGGCGCGCCCGCCATCTTGCGCTGCACAAAAGAATTTACTATTGTCTTCCGCCGGTTGTTCGCGCCCGCAGCCCGGCCTGTCACTTCTGAACTCCCCTAGGGCGACTTGAGCTCACTGTCCGCAATGGAAAAAGTGCCTATGACCGGCGAGGGCTACAAGGCTCTCGACGAAGAACTGAAGCGTCTCAAGTCTGTGGAGCGTCCGGCGGTGATCGCCGCGATCTCGGAGGCCCGCAGCCACGGCGACCTTTCGGAAAATGCCGAATACCATGCCGCCAAGGAACGGCAGGGCTGGATCGAGGGCCGCATCGCGGAAATCGAGGACAAGATCAGCCGCGCCCAGATCATCGATGTGTCGAAGCTCTCCGGCGATCAGGTGAAGTTCGGCGCGACGGTCACGGTGCTGGATGAGGACACCGAGGAATCGGCCCGCTACCAGGTGGTCGGCGAACATGAGGCGGACGTCAAGAAGGGTCGACTGTCCCTGACCTCGCCCCTCGCCCGTGGGATGATCGGCAAGAGCGCCGGTGACGTGTTCGAGGTGATCACCCCGGCCGGCGTCAAGGCCTACGAAGTCATCAAGGTCGAGTGGATCTGACGGACCCGGCGGCGGGGTCTCAGGCCCGGATGCATCGGTCCCTGTCCATATGGACGGTGACGGATGGCCGGATTGGCATCGAGAACCAGGCCCTGGGCCTGGCCGAAGCCATTGCTCGGCTCACCCCCGCCGACATCTCCGTCAAGCGGGTCACCTGGCCGCGCTGGATGCGGCGAACGCCGTCCCGGTTCATTCCCGCCCTGCCCAGGCTTCTGGCCACCGGCGGTCGGGAGATCCTGCCCCCTTGGCCGGATCTTTGGATCGGCAACGGACGGGCGGCGATCCCCCTGTCGATCGCGGTCCGCCGATGGTCGGACCACCGGACCTTCGTCATCCAGTTGCAGGATCCGCTGCGGCCGACGCGGCTTTTCGACCTCACCATCCCCCCGACCCATGACCCTGTGCGGGGCCCGGACGTGTTTCCGATCATCGGCGCGCCACATCGGGTGACGGCCGAACGTCTGGCCGAAGCCTACAAGGCCTTCGCCCGGCAGCTCGACCCCCTGCCACGACCGCGGATCGCAGTCCTGATCGGCGGAACGGCCAAGGCCTATGGACTGGGACCGGAGCGCGCGCGGCAAATGGCGGCGGAGATCGCCGACACTGTCGTGACCCGTGGCGGATCCCTGATGCTGACCTTTTCCCGACGCACCCCGCCCGAAGCCCGCGCCATACTGACCGAACGCCTGTCCGGCCTGCCGGGCCTCATCTGGGACGAGACCGGCCCCAACCCCTATTTTGCCTTCCTGGCCGCTGCAGACGCGGTGATGGTCACGGAGGACTCGGCCAACATGCCCGCCGAAGCCGCGGCCACCGGCGCACCGGTCCATCTGTTGAAGATGGATGGCGGCCAGTCGCGCCGCCAGCGTTTCCATGCAGACCTCGCCGCCCGCGGTGTGCTGCAGTCTCTTCGACCGACCGACGGCGGGTCGACACTGCCGCCGCTCCGGCGCTACGACCCCCTGCGGGAGACGGACAGGGCAGCCAGTGAGGTCCTCCACCGGATGCGACTGTCCGGACACATCCCCGCTGGACTGCAATCATAAATCTTCAAATCGCCGCATTCCCGACGCGGACGCGCCGCGTTCGGGTCCGACAGTGACACGGTCGGTTGGTCGCACGCTCCGCTTCGGACCCTGAACAGCCCCCCCAGCCCCCCCGAACCGGGTGCGATGGGCCAACCGACGCCTTCCCTTCCGTCGGAAGGGCGCGGCCGATGCCCTCCCTCAGAACTGCGCGACCCCGAGGATGGCACCCCCGCGGGGAGCCTGGACCAGCACGACGGTCTTCAGGGCGGCATCAGACGCCGCCGGCAGATCGTAGGTCGCACCGGGTCCGTGCCAGCGTCCCAGCTTGACCAGGGACCGGACGATGTTCTGCTGGGAAAGGGTCTTGCCGCGGTTTTCGCCGGACTTGACCTGGACCGGCTGGTCCTGGGGATCATAACGCACCAGCCAGATATCGGCACCGCCCTGAGGGGCCCGTCCGGACACCCGGACCCGACCGCGTGACGCACGGAGCTTGACGGTCCGCCGGACGGCCGCTGCACTGGCGCTGTCGATCCGCGCCATATCGACGCCGGCACCCTCGCTGCGCCCGTCGATCACCAACTGGGGGGAATAGGTCTCCCGAAGCTTGAAGCGGGACTTGTAGGCCGCCTGGCGCTGGGTGAACTCCGGACGGGCAAAGGTGTCCTTCCAGCCCAGATAGTCCCAGTAGTCCACGGGGAAGGCGAGGACCAGCACGTTCGGCCGGCCGATCACGCCCTTGATCGCCTGGTCCGCCTCCGCACAGCCGGTGCAGCCCTGGGCGGTGAACAGTTCCAGCACATGTGGCACCACCGCCGACGGTCGCGCAGCGGCGCGATCGAAACCGCCGATCAGGAGAAGAAACGCGCCCGCGACGCAGGCCAACCGGTGGAAGCTCAGCATGGTGCTGTTCTTAGACCAGGTTTGCACGGGAGAGCGCCTCACCTCTGCGTGAAACGATTCAGCGACACCCCGTTGCCGGGACGTCGCCGAACCTGATTCCGTCAAGCTTAGGGGCTCCAACCCCGGATGGCTACTCCGCCGCGTCCTCGGTGACGCGGGCGAGATTGCGCAGCACATAGGGCATGACGCCGCCCGAGCGGAAATATTCCAGCTCGGTCTGGGTATCGATGCGGCAGCGCACCGGGAACCGGGCGGTCTTGTGGTCCGACGGCCGGTAGAGTTCCACATAGAGAGTCTTGCGCGGCGTGATTTCCGTGAGACCCCGGATGGAGACGATCTCCTCGCCTGTCAGGCCCAGGCGCTGCCAGCCGTCCTCGATGAACTGCAGGGGCAGGACGCCCATGCCGACCAGATTGGACCGGTGGATACGCTCGAAGCTCTCGGCGATGACCGCGCGCACGCCGAGGAGGCGTGTGCCCTTGGCCGCCCAGTCGCGGGACGAGCCCGTGCCGTATTCCTTGCCCGCGAACACGACCAGCGGCCGACCCTCGGACTGGTACTTCATGGCCGCATCGTAGATCGGCATCACCTGTTCGGAGGGGAAGTGCTTGGTCACCCCGCCCTCGATCTCCGGCGTGATGCGGTTGCGGATGCGGATATTGGCAAAGGTGCCGCGCATCATCACTTCGTGGTTGCCGCGGCGGGCTCCGTAGCCGTTGAAGTCCGCCACGTCGACCCCGTGTCCGATCAGGTACTCACCCGCCGGGGAGGCCTTGCGGATATTGCCGGCCGGAGAGATGTGGTCGGTGGTGATGGAGTCGCCGAACACCGCCAGGACCCGGGCTTCCTTGATGTCGGTCACGGGGGCCGGCGTCATGGTCATGCCCTCGAAATAGGGCGGGTTCTGGACGTAGGTGGAGTCCGCGTCCCAGGCATAGGTCTGGCCGCCCTCGATCTTGATCGACTGCCAGTGCTGGTCGCCCTTGAACACGTCGGCATAGCGCTTGGCGAACAGGGCGTTGGTGACGGAAGCGCGCTGGATGTCCGCGATTTCCTGGTTGGTCGGCCAGATGTCGCGGAGATAGACGGGCTCGCCGTCCGACCCCTCGCCCACCGGCTCGCGCATCAGGTCCTTCTGCAGGGTTCCCGCAAGCGCATAGGCCACCACCAGGGGCGGCGAGGCCAGGTAGTTGGCCCGGACATCCGGATTGACCCGGCCCTCGAAGTTCCGGTTGCCGGAGAGCACGGCGGCCGCCACGAGGTCACCCTCGTTGATCGCCGCGGTGATCGGGGCCGGCAGGGGGCCGGAATTGCCGATGCAGGTGGTGCACCCATAGCCCACCAGATTGAAACCCATGGCGTCCAGATCTTCCTGGAGGCCGGAATTGGTGAGGTAGTCGGTGACCACCTGGGATCCGGGAGCCAGCGAGGTCTTCACCCACGGCTTCACCTTCATGCCGCGAGCCCGGGCCTTGCGCGCCACCAGACCGGCGGCGATCAGGACGGACGGGTTCGAGGTGTTCGTGCAGGAGGTGATCGCCGCGATGACCACGTCCCCGTGACCGACATCGAAGCCCGCCTCGGCACCGGCGTCGGTCTTCACGGCAACCCGCTCGGCTTCCTTGCCGGCCTTGCCGAAATCACTGGCCAGCGCACTCATGAAGGCCGGGGCCGCATCGGCCAGGGCGACCCGGTCCTGCGGACGCTTGGGGCCCGCGAGGGAGGACTGGACGGTACCGAGGTCGAGCTCGAGATAGTCGGTGAACACCGGCTCTTCCGCCGTCTCGTCCACCCAGAAGCCCTGCGCCTTGGCATAGGCTTCCACAAGCGCCACCCGCTCCGGCGTGCGGCCGGTCTCGGTGAGGTAGCTGATCGTTGCCGGGCTGATCGGGAAGAAGCCGCAGGTGGCACCGTATTCCGGGGCCATGTTGGCGATCGTCGCCTGATCCTCGAGGGTCAGGTTGACGAGGCCCGCGCCGTAGAATTCCACGAACTTGCCGACCACGCCCTTCTTGCGCAGCATCTGGGTGACGGTGAGCACCAGGTCGGTGGCCGTCGCACCTTCCGGCAGCTTGCCGGTCAGGCGGAAGCCGATCACTTCGGGGATCAGCATCGGGATCGGCTGGCCGAGCATGGCGGCTTCCGCCTCGATGCCGCCGACGCCCCAGCCCAGGACGGACAGGCCGTTGACCATGGTTGTGTGGCTGTCGGTGCCCACCACCGTGTCGGGATAGGCCACCGTGTCATCACCCTCCGCCGCCGACCAAACGGTCTGGGCCAGATATTCGAGGTTCACCTGATGGCAGATGCCCGTGCCGGGGGGCACGACGCGGAAATTGTCGAACGCCGACGAGCCCCAGCGCAGGAAACGATACCGCTCTCCGTTGCGGGCGTATTCGACCTCCACGTTCTGGGAGAAGGAGTTGGACTGGCCGAAATGGTCCACCATCACCGAGTGGTCAATGACCAGGTCGACGGGGTTCAGAGGGTTGATCTTGGTCGGGTCGGCCCCCAGCGCGGTCATGGCGTCGCGCATGGCCGCCAGGTCCACCACGGCAGGGACGCCGGTAAAGTCCTGCATCAGCACCCGGGCGGGACGGAAGGCGATCTCGTGCTCGGCCCGGCCCTTGTTCTCGATGAAGGCGGCGACGGCACGCAGATCATTCACGTCGACCGAGTCGCCGTCCTCGTTGCGGAGCAGGTTCTCCAGCAGCACCTTCAGGGACACCGGCAGACGCGAAACACCGGAAAGACCGGCTTCCTCCGCCGCCTGAAGGCTGTAATACACGTAGATCTTATCGCCGACGGTCAGTTCGCGGCGGGTCTTGAGGCTGTCAATGGATGGCATGATGCGTCATCTCCTACAGTCGGTCCGCCTCTCGCCCGGGAGTCCGGGGCCCTTTTCGGAGGGGCGGGATCGCGCGCAGACCGGCCGGACACACAGCGTCCGGACGCGCGCCGCGTTCATCCCGCGCGGCCGTTTGCTACATAGACCCGAGAACGTTTCCAGTCCATGACCGATAACGCATCCTCCATTCAACGTCTCTGCCTGGACCAGCTGAGCCTCGAGCGCGGCCAGCGGCGACTGTTCTCCGACCTGACTGAAACCCTGTCCTCCGGGGAGGCCATCTCCCTGACCGGTGCCAACGGTGCCGGCAAGACCAGCCTGCTTCGGGCCATTGCCGGCCTCCTGACCCCGGCGTCCGGCCAGGTCCGGTTCGAGGGACCGGACGGGGCGCTCGATGCCGAGACGGCCCGGGCGGAGGGCCTGCATCTGCTGGCCCATCTCGATGGTCTGAAGACCAGCCGGACCGCCGGCGAGGAACTGGACTTCTGGGCCCGCTGGCTGGGCGGGACCGGCCAGATCGACCAGGCCGTCGAGGCCTTCAATCTCAAACCCCTGCTCGCGCTGGACGTGCGCAAGCTGTCGGCGGGACAGCGGCGGCGCCTGGCCCTTGCCCGGCTGCTGGCGGCACCTCGCCCCCTGTGGCTGCTGGACGAGCCGATGGCCCCCCTCGACACCAGCACGCGCCGCAAGCTCGCAGAGGTGATGCAGGCGCATCTCCACGACGGTGGCATGATCCTCGCTGCGGTTCATGACCCGCTACCCTTTCCGACCCGGTCGCTGCACGTGGGAGCCGCCGCATGAGCGCGTCCGGACGCCCGATGAACGCCCTGTTCCGCCGGGAGATGTCCCTGGCCTTCGGCCGGGGCGGCGGCCCGTTGCTGGCCTGCGGCTTCTATGCGGGGGTCGCCGTGCTGCTGCCGCTGGCGGAGGGCCCGGATCCGGCACGCCTCGCCGCCGTGGCCCCGGGAGCCGCCTTCGCCACACTGGCGCTGGCCTCGCTCCTGTCGCTGGAGCGCCTGTTCGAGCGGGACTACGAGGACGGTGCCCTCGACCTGCTCAGCCTCGGAACCCCCGGCCTTACCGTGGTGGCGGCTGTGAAGTGCTTCGCCCAGTGGCTTGCCACCGGTGCGCCGCTGGCCGTGGCGGCCCCGCTGGTCGCCATTGCGCTCGGGGCGGCCCCGACCCTCGCGCCCCTGATCTTCCTGGCCAGCCTGCTGGCCGGACTGGGCTTCAGCTTCATCGGCGGGATCGGGGCGGCCCTGTCCCTCGGCACCCGACGGGGCGGGGTGCTCGTGGCCGTGATCGTCCTGCCCCTGTTCACGCCGCTGGTGGTGTTCGGAGCCGGTGCCGTGGACGCCTTTGCGAACGGTCTTGAATGGGCACCCGCCCTGGCTCTGCTAGGCGCCTACTGCCTGGGTGCCTGTGCCCTGGCACCCTTCGCCATGTCGGCGGCATGCCGCAACGCCATGGGCTGAGCCCCGCCGTCGGGTCCGTTCAGGTCAGGGCTGGCGTGAGGAAGATCGCGATGTTGACAGCAAGCGCCGCCACCCAGATGAGGGATCGCAGGGTCGCCCGGTCAGTCAGATAGGCCAGTCCATGGCCGATCCGCAGCAGGATCCACGCGACGCAAAGCACGTCCAGAAGGGGTCCGCGCCCGCCGCCGAACTGCAGGGCCAACGCCACGGCCCCCACGAAGAACGGCAAGGCCTCGAAGGCGTTCTTGTGGGCATCGTGGGCGCGGCGGCGATGACCCTGATACAGTTCGGGGTCTCGCGGCGTGGCGTTGTTGTAGTGGGAGCCCCACTTGGCGACGCCAACCCACACGAAGGGAAGCAATGCCGCGATCAGAACGCACCAGTAGGCGGCGGGAAGTGACATCGACATCGACAGTGTTCTCCAGTCGGCTGGGTCAAGGTCCGCGAGGCGCATGATTCTTGCGCCCCGGTCGCGCAGGGTAGCATAACGAAGGTCGAAACCATCAGCGGCAAAAGGCGCGTGCCCGTGACCGACACCCCGTCCTCATCGCCCGGCTTTCCCTGGCGGCGCATGCTGGAAACCACGCCGGTGCTCCAGACGCCCCGCCTGATCCTGCGGGCACCGGTGGCCGACGACCTGCCCGCCTGGCAGGCGAACATGGGCGATCCGGACAGCATGCGCTTTCTCGGCGGGGTGGTATCCCCGCACATGGCCTGGCGCAACATGACCTCAGTGGTCGGGGCCTGGGCCATTGTCGGCTTCTCCATGTTCTCCGTGGTCGAGAAGTCCACCGGCCGCTGGATCGGCCGGCTGGGTCCATGGGAGCCGGAGGGCTGGCCCGGCCAGGAGATCGGCTGGGCGCTCTCCCGGGACGCGGAAGGCAAGGGCTATGCCACCGAGGGCGCGCTGGCGGCGATGGATTTCGCGTTCGAGGTTCTGGGCTGGGATGCTTGCATCCACTCCATCGACGCCGCCAACACCGCCTCGATCGCCGTGGCGCACCGGCTGGGCTCGACCCACAGGGGCAAGGCGGTCCTGCCATCGCCCATCGACAAGACGGTGGAGATGTACGGCCAGTCCCGGGCCGAATGGCAGGCCCGCCGGGATGCGGCCGCGACCAGCCTGGGCGCGCGCTAGGACGTTCTAACTTGCATCCCGGGTGTCAAGGGTCTAGGCGTTCGCCGCCTTCCCTAAAAGGAGCTTGAACATGGGCTACCGCATCGCGGTCGTCGGCGCCACGGGCAATGTGGGCCGGGAAATGATGCATATCCTCGAGGAACTTCAGTTCCCCGTGCGTGAAATTCACGCCGTTGCCTCGCGCAAGTCCGTGGGCAAGGAGGTCTCCTATGGGGACCGCGTGCTCAAGTGCGTCGACCTGGAGACCTTCGACTTCACCAAGGTGGATGTGGTCCTGATGTCCGCCGGCGGTGCTGTCTCGCGGGAATGGTCCGAGCGGATCGGTGCCGCCGGCCCCATCGTGATCGACAACTCCTCGGCCTGGCGCCAGCATCCGGACGTCCCGCTGATCGTGCCGGAAGTGAACCCGGATGCCGTCGTCGATGCCCACCGCAAGAACATCGTCGCCAATCCGAACTGCTCGACCGCCCAGCTCGTGGTGGCGCTGAAGCCCCTGCATGACGAGGCCGGCATCAAGCGGGCCGTGGTCTCGACCTATCAGTCGGTGTCAGGCGCGGGCAAGGAGGGCATGGACGAGCTCTGGGACCAGTCCAAGGGCGTGTTCGTGCTCGGCCCGACGGAGCCGGTGAAGTTCCCCAAGCAGATCGCCTTCAACGTCATTCCGTTCATCGGCACGTTCCAGGACGACGGCTATACCGACGAGGAAGCCAAGATGTGGAAGGAGACGCACAAGATGCTGGATCCGGACATCAAGCTCACCGTCACCTGCGTCCGCGTCCCGGTGTTCGTCGGCCACTCCCTGTCGGTCAATCTCGAGTTCGAGAGTGCGCTCGACGCCGATGATGCCCGGGACATCCTGCGGGAAGCGCCCGGCGTGGTGGTGATCGATAAACGCGACCCGACGGGCTACATCACGCCGAAGGAGTGCGTGGGCGAGTTCGGCGTGTTCGTCAGCCGGATCCGCAATGATCCCACGGTCGAGCACGGGCTGAACCTGTGGGTCGTCTCCGACAACCTGCGCAAGGGGGCTGCCCTGAACGCCGTCCAGATCGCCCAGCTCCTGCACGAGCGCGGCATGATCCGCACCGCCGCCATCGCCTGACCGGCGGCGGACAAGATCGGACCCGAAGCGGGGGCGTCGCGCAGGCGACGCCCCTTTTTCATGCCGGGACCCTCCCCGGATCACCGTCATCGGACACGAAAAACCCCGCCTCCGGTCGGGAGGCGGGGTTCGTCAGACCCGACAATGCGTCGGTCGGATCAGGTTTCCTGGCTCAGGTCTTCGGTGATCAGCGCGATCTTGTAGAGACCGGCGTCCTGCAGCTTGTTCACGACGGCCATGAAGGCCGAGTACTTCACGTGCTTGTCCGCGCGGATGAACACGGTGTCGTTGGTGTGAGCGCTGAGCTCACCCTTCACGTCGGTGATCAGCGCGTCGAGATTGGTGGACCGGCTGGAGTCGCCCGTGCCGACAAAGATGTTGCCGGACTGCTGGATGTTGATGATCGTCGGCGGCTTCGGCTTGGTGTTGCTGGCCGGTTGGGCCGGCGGCAGGTCGAGCTTGATGGACAGGGTGGCCAGCGGCGCGGTCACCATGAAGATGATCAGCAGCACGAGCATGACGTCCACGAACGGCGTCACGTTGATGTCAGAGTTTTGACCCAGGTCGAACTTGGACCCACCGCCCGGGCCGGACAACTTTGCCGCCATCTCGCAATCTCTCCTCAGCCACCCAAGGGTAGCGCCTGTCTCTCTGCGGCGATTGATCGCCTCGAACGCGCGGGAAGTAAAGACGGTTTTCGCCGCACCGGACCGGATTCCCCTGGCAGGGGCACCGATTCGACCGAATGCGGCACCGGTGTGCGCAGACCGATCCACGAGGACACTAGGCAAGGGGGGTTAAGGGACGGTATCGGGCGGTATGCAGAAGTCCTTCGAGAGCTATGTCGTGGCGATCCTGTTCGATCGCAGTGGGGCCGTGTTCGCCCTGTCGGACGGAACCGTGCGCTTCGAGACCGGCGAGACCGTCGAGGCCCATGACGGCGCCGTGCTCAGCGCAGCCCTTCATCCGTCAGGCGACGGGGTGGTCACCGGAGGCGATGACGGTCGCCTGGTCTGGTCCCGCCGCGGCGGCGCGCAACCGCTCGCCGACCTCGGGGGGAAATGGCTCGATGCCGTGGCCGCCAGTCCCGAGACAGGGTTGATCGCGGTCGCCGCCGGGCGTGAACTGATCGTCCGTGACGCCGCCGACCCGGCCTTCGAGCGGCGGTTCCGCCATGAGCGCACCGTGACCGCGGTGGCCTTCGACCCCAAGGGCCGACGGATCATGGCGGCAACCTATGGCGGCGTGATGCTGTGGTACGCACGGATCGCCGACCAGAAACCCACCCTTCTCAAGTGGCCGGGCGCCCATGTGGGGGTGGCGGTCAGCCCCGACGGAAAGTTCGTTCTGTCGGCCATGCAGGAGAATGCCCTCCACGGCTGGCGCCTGCAGGACGCCAAGGACATGAAGATGGCGGGCTATCCGGGCAAGATCCGGTCCCTCAGCTTCATGGCCAAGGGCGCACTGCTGGCCACCTCCGGTGCGCCGGGGGTCGTGATCTGGCCGTTCGCTGGGGCCAATGGTCCCATGGGCCGCGAGGCCGTGGAGATCGGGGTGGACGAGACCAGTCTGGTCACCCACTGCGCCGGGGCCCGGGACACGGTGCGGCTGATCGCCGGCCGGTCCGACGGTCAGGTCTGGACCGTGGATCTCAACGTCACGGGGGAGCGCAAGCTGCGGGCGGAGAAGGGCGCGGCCGTCAGTGCCGTGGCGGTCACTGCCGATGGTCGCCGGGTGGCCTTCGGCGACGAGGACGGAGAGGCGGCCGTCATCGACCTCTGAGGATCATTCGACCACGCAGGCCGCCAGATCATCTTCCCGGACCAAGGCCGCCCGGGCTCCGATCCTGGCGCTGCGGCGCGCCACGTATCGACCGGGTCGGACAGCCTTCCATTTCAGCGGACTGGGCAGGATGGCAGCGAGGCGGGAGGCCTGGTCGGTCGTCAGCCGGTTGGCGGGCACGTGGAAATAGGCCTGCGACGCGGCCTCCGCCCCGTAGACGCCCGGGCCCCATTCGACGGCGTTCAGATACATCTCCATGATCCGCCGCTTGCCCCAGAAGGTCTCGATCAGCACCGTGTAGCCTGCCTCCAGACCCTTGCGGACATAGTCCCGACCGGGCCAGAGGAACACGTTCTTCGCCGTCTGCTGGCTGATGGTGGAGCCGCCGCGGATCTTGCCGGGATGCCGGGCGTTGGCCTCGGCGGCCTTCTGCATGGCCTCGAAATCGAAGCCGTGATGGTCGCAGAAACCGGAATCCTCGGCTGCAATGACCGATTCCACGAGATGCGGCGAGATCTGCGTGATCGGCCGCCAGTCGTGTCGCAGGCCCTTCCCCTCGAACATGCGTTCGATCATCAGGATCGTGATCGGGGCGGGGACGACGCGATAGATGATCACCTGGGCCAGGGGGACAACCCCGATGACGATCAGGGCAAGACCGAGAAGCCCCGTCAGACGGCCTGGCTTTTTCACGCAACCCCCAATTCGCCGAGCCCGCGGTCCCGCCTGAACAATGCGGCTTGTGTTGACGCAGGGGCTGGAGTGCAATCTCGGCGACCACCGGCCTGCGGGTCAAGATGGGCGAGAGCGGAGAGGTACGCATGAAGGTCAGCGAAGCGGTCGACCAGCGGATGTCCGTGCGGGCGTTCACGCCGGAGCTGCCACCCCGGTCCCTGGTGGAAGGCATCCTGCGCCGGGCGGCGCGGGCCCCGTCCGGCGGGAATCTGCAGCCCTGGCGGGTGCAGGTGCTGGTCGGTGGGCCACTGGCCGCACTGCTGACGGACGTGGCGGCACTCCTGGCCGATCCCACCCGACGGGAGACACCCGAGTATGATGTCTATCCGAAGGATCTCTGGGATCCGCTCCGCGCCCGGCGGTTCCAGGCGGGGGAGGACCTCTACGCCACCCTCGGCGTCCCGCGGGAGGACCGGGCCGGTCGCCTCACCCAGTTCGCCAACAATTTCCGCCTGTTCGGGGCCCCGGTCGGGCTGTTCTTCACCCTCGACCGGCGGGTCGGTCCGCCCCAGTGGTCGGACATGGGGATGCTGATGCAGACCGTCATGCTGCTGGCGGTGGAGGCCGGCCTCGACACCTGTGCCCAGGAGGCCTGGAGCCAGTTTCCGAAGACCCTCGCCCGCCATCTGGACCTGGGCGAGCACGAAATGCTGTTTTCCGGGATGGCCATGGGCTACCGCGACGCCGGTCACCCGATCAACAGCCTGCGCACCCGCCGCGAGACGCTGGAGGACTTCGCCGTGATCCGGGGCTATGGCGAGGACTGAGACCGGGCGATCCGACTACGGGCGCTTGGCCGGAGGCGGCGTACCCGGGCCAGCGGCCAGGGCGCGGAAATCCGTGGTCGAGTCCGCTGCCAGATAGGCCATGGCGGCCCAGGCGGCGACGGCCTTGTCCAGGCTGGCGGCGCTGACCTTGTCCAGGGTGTCGTCCACCGAGTGGTGCAGGTCGAAATAGTGGGTTCCGTCCTGGGACATGCCCACCAAGGGCACGCCGACCAGCCCTTCCAGATCTGCCCCACCGTCTCCCACGGGCTTGAAGGTGACCGTGGTCGGCAGGGTGGCGACCACGGTGGACAGGGCCCGGCCATAGGGGCTCATGGCTGCGTGACTGGGCAGGGCGATGGAGACCACGGGCTCCGCTCCGAAATCGCACTCCCCGGCCAGCACCGTCCCGGCCTCGTCGGCCTTGTGCGCCGTGGCAAAGGCCTCAGCGGCCTTGCCGATCTCTTCCGCCCCGAACATGGCGACACGGATGGTGCGGCGGGGATGTTGCGGCAGGTCGGCGATCAGCTTGGCCGCCGCTGTTGTGATGGCCACCCCGGCCCCGTCGTCGATCGCCCCGGTGCCCAGGTCCCAGCTGTCCAGGTGACCGCCGATCAGGACGATCTCGTCCGGCTTTTCCCGGCCCACCAGATCGCCGACCACCGTCTCCGCGGTGGCACCTTCGCGGATCGTCGGAGTCAGGACGAGCTTCAGCCGCACCGGCTTGCCCCGGGCCACCATCCGGTCCAACTGCTCGGCATCCGGGACAGACAGGGCGGCGGCGGGAATCCTCGGGGCATCCGTCGCATAGGTCATGGCCCCGGTGTGGGGATCGCGGCGATCGCCGGTGGCAAGGGAGCGGAGCAGGTAGGCAATCGCCCCGCGTTTCGCCGCCTCCGACGCGCCCTGGCCACGGATGCGGTAATTCATGCCGTAGCCCAGGCCATCCTGGGACCGGGGGATCGGCTGGGTGACGACCGCGAGCTTTCCGGTGAGGGATCCAGGGCCGGAGGCGAGCAGGGCGTCATAGGTGCGGAAGACGACGATCTCCCCCTCCAGGCCGCCGGGCGGCGTTGCGACGCTGCCCCCCAGGGCGGCAACGATCAGGCGCTGCGGGAAGGGGGATACCACTTCCGCTGTCTCTGCTCCGCGGGTCCAGCCGGGCACGGCGAACCTTTCGGTATGGACATGGGTGAAGCCCAGCGCCTTCAGCTTTTCCACACCCCAGGCCGCTGCCCGGTGCTCGGCGTCCGAACCGGCGAGGCGCGGACCGATCTCCGTGGTCAGGCTTTCGAGGATCTCATAGGCGCCGCTGCCCGTCAGGGCCCGGTCACGCAAGGCCTCTGCCCGGGCGACGGTGGCGGCCGGAATGTCGTCGGCGATCGCCAGAGAGGGCCCGATGGCCAGACTTGCGGACAGGGCCCATCCGGCCAGGACTGCGGAACGTACGACACTCATGACCATCCCCTTGCAACATCTGGCGACCTGCGGAAACGGCTCCGCGGGTCGTCCCCTCACACCGCCCGGATCTCCACCGCCGCCCCGGGGGTCGCCTCGGCCAGCAACCGAAGCAGATCCGGCCGCGTCAGGGCAACGCACCCTTCGGTGGGCGCGCCATCCGGTCGCGCCAGATGCAGGAAGATGGCAGACCCCATCCCGGGAACGGGTGGATCGTCGTTATGACCCAGTGTGACGATAAGATCGTAGACCTCGTCGTCACGCCAGAGGTTTTCTGCGCTGGCCGGATACGGCAGGCGAACGGCACGGTTGTAGGCCGGATCCAGCGGCGCATCGCACCATCCGTCGGAGGGATCCAGAGGCGATACGGCGAGACGTGTCGGCGGGCACGGCATCCGGTCGGGCCGGTAGAGCACCCGCCGGATCGGCCAGACGCCGATGGGCGAGCGTCCATCCCCCTCGCGCTTGTCCTCCGCCGCGATGACGCCAGACCGCCCCAGACAGCAGTGACTGTCCCAACCGGGGGCCTCGAAATGACCATCGCCGTGTGCAACGAAAATCATGCTATCGCCTCGTCATCGCCATCTTGGCACCCCAGAGCCCTCTTGGCCCGTCCGTGTTCCCGGTGCAGGATCGCACATATGTCACAACAGAAGACCATCCTGATCGTCGACGACGACACGGACCTGCGGGAAGCCCTGGCAGAACAGCTGGCCCTGGAGGCGGACTTCAAGGTCTCCGCTGCCGCCACCGTGGCCCAGGGGCTCGCGGCGGCTCGCAGCCTGTCGCCGGACCTGATCATCCTGGATGTGGACCTGCCCGACGGCGATGGTCGGGATGCCTGCAAGCAGCTTCGCAGCGAGGGCATCAGCGCTCCGGTGATCATGCTCACGGCGGCGGCGGAGGATGCGGACGCCATCCGCGGTCTGGACTCCGGTGCCGACGACTATGTGATCAAGCCGTTCAAGTTCGCCGTCCTCGCCGCCCGCATCCGCGCCCATCTGCGCGCCCACGAGCAGTCGGAACATGCCGTCTTCCATATCGGGCCCTACGAATTCCGCCCGGCCCAGAAGGTGCTGATCGATGCCCGTCAGAAGAAGATCCGGCTGACGGAGAAGGAAACCAACATCCTCAAGTACCTGTACCGGGCCGAAGGACGCACCGCGACACGGGAAGCTCTGCTGGCGGAAGTCTGGGGCTATAATGCTGGGGTCACGACCCACACCCTGGAAACGCACATCTACCGCCTGCGACAGAAGATCGAGCTCACCACCGGTACCGCGCAGATCCTCGTGACGGAGGTCGGCGGCTACCGCCTCGCCCCCTGAGGGTCGCAGTCAGACGGGCGCTTCCGATGCAAAGGCGCGGACGTCACTGATCAGACCCTCCGCCGCCAGACGGACAATCTCCCCCCCCGCTTCCGGCGTCGCCAGGCCCGGATCAGAGCCCATCCGGCCATCGGCATAGCGGGCGCGGAAGTCGAGCGCCTCGCGGATCGGGCCACTGGGGGCGATCCGTGGCGCATAGTCCGCGGACTTGCGGCTGTCGGGATAGGCAAACTGGGTGACGGCAATCTCCGACGGCGTGGCGTGACTGCCGTGGCCGGTGGGATAGAGCCGTTCGCAGAGCTTGGCGACACCCGGCAGGTCCCACCAGTTCTTCAACTTCAGGGCAAAGCCCCGCCGCTCCCCGCGCCAACTGGCCTCGGAATAGATCTCGGAAAAGGCGGCCTCGATGGTGGCGACATTGCCCCCGTGGCCATTGAGGAAATAGATCCGGTCAAAGCCATGACCCGCCAGGCTCACGCTCCAGTCCCGCAGGGCCGCGATCATGGTCGACGGCCGCAGGCTGATCGAGCCGGGAAAGCCCAGGTGATGCTGGGCCATGCCCACATTGAACGTCGGCGCCACCAGAAGATCACCGGTGTCGTGCGCATGATGGGCGATGATTTCCGGGCACATCCAGTCCGTGCCCAGAAGCCCCGTCGGGCCGTGCTGCTCATTGGAGCCGATCGGCACCACGACGGTCCGGGAACGGGCGATCCGGGCTTCCAGCTCCGGCCAGGTCGAATGGGCCAGCAGCATCAGAAGTCCACCGCCAGGCCCTTGTGCTCCCAGTCCCCATATCGGGTCGGCTCCGGCCCCTCCGGTCCCCCCGTCTCGCCGGTGACCGCGCGGATCGCGGCCAGGCGGCGACGCTCAGCCGCCTCCGCGAGGGCGCGGACCGCCGCAGGGCTCAGGACCTTGGCCGGGATCTCAGGCCCGTTGGCAGCAGAGGATTCGTCAAGGGGGGGTGTCATGGGCAAGGCCTCCATTGGTGCATCTCAGATACGCGCTGAGCGCCTGTGGCGCCAGAGGCCGGGGACGCGCGCGGCGATTCGGGCCTTGCCAAGTCCCCGCCCATGGGGCACCCGATCACCGGTGACCCAGATCGACATTCCCGAACTTTCCGCCAACGGCCTCCCTGCGCGCCGCGCCGCCCTGTCCCTCGTGGATGCCGCCCTCGCCCGCCGCGGCGGCTTCGAGGAGGCGATGAACACGCCGCCCTTCTCCCAGCTGACCGGATCGGACCGGGCGTTCGCCCGCAATCTCGCCTCCACGACCCTGCGTGGACTGGGGCGGATCGACCATCTGCTCAACGCGCGCCTGACGTCGCCCCCGCCCCCTTCGGCCCTTGCCCTGCTGCGCCTCGGGGCCGCCCAGATCCTGTTCGGACTGGCGCCCGCCTTTGCCGCTGTCTCCACCACCGTCGATCTGGCCGACCAGTTTCCGTCGACCCAGAGGTTCAAGGGACTGATCAATGCCATCCTCCGGGGACTGGACCGGGACGGGGGTGCGCGCCTCGCCCAGGACCTGCCGGCGACGCTGAACGCACCCGACTGGCTGGTGGCCCGCTGGCGCGCGGCCTTCGGTGACGTGCAGGCGGCCGCCCTCTGCGCCCGCATTTCCGAGACCCCGCCCACGGACGTGACGCCCAAGCGGCCGGATCTCGCGAATGCCGTGGCGGCGGCCCTGGACGGCATTGTCCTGACGACCGGTTCGGTACGGGTCACGCGCCGCGGGGATGTGGCCGAATGGCCCGGCTACGAGGACGGCGACTGGTGGGTCCAGGATGCGGCTGCGACCCTGCCGGCCCGGCTGCTCGCCGTCGCACCGGGGGAGACCGCCCTCGACATGTGCGCGGCACCCGGCGGAAAGACCCTGCAGCTGGCGGCCGCCGGAGCCGTGGTCACTGCCGTCGACCGGTCCGCCCGTCGTCTGGAGCGGGTGGCGGACAATCTGACACGCACCCGGCTGGACGCGGAGCGGGTGACAGCGGACGTGACGCGCTTCGGTGAGGACGGCCGGACCTTCGACGCCGTCCTGCTGGATGCCCCTTGCTCCGCGACCGGGACCTTTCGGCGCCATCCCGATGTGCTGTGGGGGGCGCGACCCGCGGATATCGCCAAGCTGGCGGACGTCCAGTCGCGGATGCTCGACGCGGCAGCACGCCTCACCCGGCCCGGTGGCCGGCTGGCCTTTTCCGTCTGCTCCCTCGAGCCCGAAGAGGGCGAAGCCCAGGCCGAGGCGTTCCTGAAGCGCCACCCCGACTTTCAGCGGGGCGAGGTCATCCCGGACGCGCTCGGGCTGTCGCCGGAAACCCAGAGCCGTCCGGGTGAGTTCCGGCTGCTGCCCGGGGCATCGACACCGGACGGCGGGCAGGATGGATTCTTCGCGGTGCTGTTCGTTCGGGCCTCCTGACGCTGACAGGGGGCCGAAATGTCCGCGACCCGACGGCTGTGCCGCAATCGCGCCCGCATCGTGCTCTAGATACCGATCCGTTCACGTGCGGTTCAGCGCGCCTCGGGCAGACTGAGGCCATGAGCGAGCGTGAGGTCGGGGAACAGGGTTCGATGATCCCGACCCGGACCGGAGATCAGGAGACCAGAATGACGACCCATCGCAACCCCAGGACCGGACGCGCAGCAACCGCGATGGCTGTCACGGTACTGACCGTCTTCAGCCTGGCTGCCTGTGCGGAAACGCCCGGACAGGGCCGCTACACCGCCTATGAATCGGGCGTCGCAGCCCATGTGGAGGAGGGCGAAGTCGTGGCCTTTCGCCCTGTCACCATTGCACCCGATTCCACCGGCAACGGCGCGGTGATCGGCGGGGTCGGCGGAGCCGTTGTCGGCTCCCAGTTCGGCGGGCGGCGACAGGATCACGTGGCGTCCGGTGTCGTCGGTGCCATCGCCGGAGCCTTGATCGGCAACGCGATCGAAAAGGGCAACCAGACCCAGGGCTACGCCTATACCGTGCGGGTTCTGCGGACCCGGGAGCTGGTGGAGATCGTCCAGCCGGATGCCAGCCCGATCCCGAACGGCGTGCATGTGGCCATCAGCTACGGCGCCCGCGTGCGGATCGCCCCGCTGGGAGGCTATGAGCGTCCACCCGAGCCCCGTCACTAGCCCCGTCACCCGCCCCCTCCTCCACCTCGTGTTTCGCCCCGGGATCCGCCGGGGGGCGAACGCTTGCCATCCAGCCCGAACGCGGCGTATCCGAAGGACATGACGACACCTCCGATCATCGCCCCTTCCATGTTGTCGGCGGACTTCTCGCGGCTGGGCGAAGAGGCCCGCGCGATTGCGGCCGCGGGGGCGGACTGGCTTCATCTGGATGTGATGGACGGGCACTTCGTGCCCAACATCACCATCGGTCCGGACGTCATCCGCGCCCTGCGTCCCCACGTCACCCTTCCCTTCGACGTGCATCTGATGATCGCCCCGGCCGATCCCTACCTCGAAGCCTTCCGGGACGCGGGAGCCGACATCATCAGCATTCATCCCGAGGCCGGTCCCCACCTGAACCGCAGCCTGCAGCGGATCCGCCAGCTGGGGGCCCGGGCCGGCGTGGTGTTCAACCCCTCCACCTCCCCCGAGGTCGTCCGCTACATGCTGGACGACATCGACCTGATGCTGGTGATGTCCATCAACCCGGGCTTCGGCGGCCAGTCCTTCATGCCCTCCCAGCTGAAGAAGATCGAGGCGCTGCGGGCCATGGCCGATGCCGCGGGGCGGCCCGACATGATCATCGAAGTGGATGGCGGGGTGAATGCGGACACGGCGCGGCAGTGTATTGCCGCGGGCGCGACCGCCCTCGTCGCCGGAACCGCGGCCTTCCGCGGTGGCCCGGCGGCCTACCGCGCCAATATCGCAGCGTTGCGGGGCGAACCGGCCACGCCCGCCCTGACCTGAACAGGTGCCCATGACACCGGCAGCAGGCGTCACAGGGTCCGGCCGGACCCCCCGGCCGCTGCAGGTCATCGCCGAGTGGCTGCTGGCCGCGACGCACCTGGTCCGCCGCCGGCTCTCCGCGGAATGGGCGGCGGTCCCGCTCTATCGCATCGTCATCCTGGATCACCCGAGGGCGACCTTCCTCGCCTTCACGCCCCGGGACTTCAGGCCGGTGGCCGTGGGCCAGGGTCGCACGCTTCTCGAGGGACGACTGTGCCTTGCGGGGGACGAATCCGAGATCGGCCTCCATGGCGATCCGTGGGACCGGCCCAGCCCGTCGCGCCGATTTGCCGCGGCGCTGCATCAGTTCAGCTGGCTGCCGGGGCTTCTGGCGACGGGAGCCGCCGGGGAGCGGGAGGCCCTGCGGCTGTTCGTCACATGGCGAGCCGAATTCGAGCGGCTGTCTCCCTTCGTCTGGGGGTCCGAGATCCTCGAACGCCGCGCCTTCAACCTGGCCTGCGGCGCCCACCGGATGTGGCCGCACGCATCCGACGAAGAGGCGCGGTTGCTGGCCGTGATGCTGGCGCGCCACGCCCGGCGCCTGGCCCGGATCGATGGGCCTGACATCCGGCGTGCCGGACAACTCGCCGTGGCGTGCATCGGTGCCGGTGCCCTGGCGGACCCGGTCGGCGGAACCCTCCTGCGGCGATGGCTTCCCCGGCTGGCGCGGACCCTGGACCGGACGGTCGGCGCGGACGGCGGGATCGCCAGCCGGTCACCCCAGCAGGGGTTGGAACTGCTCTACGACCTTCTGACCCTCGACGACCTTCTCAGTCAGAGGGGCCTCGCGCCGCCGGCAGACCTCAGCCGCGCCATCGACGCCCTGACGGCGACAACCGCCTTTCTGCGCCTTCGGGATGGCCGGCTGGCCAGCTTCCAGGGCGGCGGGGCCGTCAACGCCCAGCATGTGGACGGGGCCCTGGCGCAGTTCGATCCGGCGTCCACCGGCTCGACCGGCAACGGGCGCGGCGGCTTCCACCGGATCGCGAGCCAGAGGATCGAGGTCCTGTTGGACGGCGCCGCACCCGCAACTGGCCCGTTCAGCGTCTCGGCCTGCGACCAGCCCTTGGCGATCGAGGTGGTGTGCAATGGGGAGCGGCTGATCACCAATTGCGGCTGGACGCCATCGGGGCCCCTTCCGGAAGGGCTTCGGCTCGGGTCGGGCGGATCGACGGCCACCCTCGACGACACTTCGCCAGGTCGGTTGCTGACCGGCCTGCGGCGGGCTGGGCTCGGGGCCCGCCTCGTGCGAGGTGCCGCAACCGTATCGGCGCAACGCACCGAAACGGAAGACGGAGCATGGATAGAGCTTCAGCATGACGGCTGGCTGAGATCACGGGGTCTGATCCATGCGCGTCGCCTGTTCGTTGACCACAGGACAGCAGAACTGCGGGGCGAAGACGCCATTCTTGCGGGAACGGATCGCCGCCGTCCCGGGATCGTGCCATATGCCGTTCGCTTCCACGTCGCCTCGGGCGTGCAGGTGTCGCTCGCGCGGGACGAACGCAGCGTCCTGTTACGGGGGGTGTCCGATCAGGGCTGGTGGCTTCGCAATGATGCAAAGGACGTGGTTCTGGAACCGTCACTGATCTGCCTTGACGGCCAGCCGCGGCGAAGCACCCAGATCCTGCTGCGGGGCGCGGTCCTGCCGGATGGAGACGGCGGCCGTATCCGCTGGAAGCTGACCCCGGTCGATCCGGGCACCGAGCCGGGCCGCCGTCGAGCCCGGGACCCGGGAGCCTTGCCCGCGTGACCACGAAGAGCCCCATTCCGCATCAATTCAGTCAGTGGCTGGCCTACGCCTATGATGTGGCGATCTCCTCCGGCCTCATGGCGACGGTCCTGATCTGGCGATATCGGTTCGAGCCCAAGCCGCTGCCATCCGACATGGTCTGGCGCGCGACGGTCGCCTTTGCGGTGATCACGGCTGTGGTCTACCCGCTCATCCGTCTGCATCGCGGCCTTTGGCGCTTCACCACCCTGAGCGACGTCCTTCGGATCGCACAGGCCGTCGCCTTTGCCAATCTGGTCTTGATCCCGACGTTGTTCATCACCGACCGGCTCACGGACTTCCCGCGAACCGGCCTGTTGATCGAGGCTCCCCTCCTGGTGCTGATCCTGACCGCCTCCCGCCTCGCCGTGCGGGTCTGGCGACGGGGGGACCTGGCGGCCGCGTTGCGGTTCGAGGATCGCAGCGCCCCCTGGGCGGTGATCGTCGGCGATCATTCCGCCGCTGCGGACTATCTGTCCGAGCTCCGTCGCCTTGGGGGCCAGCGTTTCCGCTTCCGGGGCGTCATCACAGCCAGCGAGCCGGCGGATGGGGGCCTGATCGACGGCGTGGAGGTCCTAGGCGGCCTCGACCGACTGGGTGCCGTGCTCCAGGCCAGCGCGGAGGATGGCCCCGAGGTGCGCGTGATCCTCGCGGAACTGCGCCCCGGACGGGAGCTGATGCAGCTGGTGGTGGCCGCCGCTGCCGAAACCGGAGCCCGTGTGGTTCGTCGCCGGGGCCCCGGAGCCCTGGCTTCTCCCGTGGAGGCCGCCGATCTTCTGGACCGCCCGCCCCGGCGCCTGAACCATGAGCGGGCCGCCGCCCTGATTTCAGGACGCAACGTCATGGTCACCGGAGCCGGCGGGACCATCGGCTCGGAGCTCACTCGGCAGGTGCTGGCCCTGGGTCCGGCCTCGGTGGCTGTGGTGGATGCGTCGGAATACAATCTGTACGCCATCGACATGGCCCTGCGGGAAGCGGGGGCCCCGCCCGTCTGGCGGGTGGAGTTGGCGGACGTCCGCGATCGTGTCCGGATGGAGCAGCTGTTCCGGTCCGTAAAGCCCGACCTGGTGCTGCATGCGGCGGCACTGAAGCACGTGCCGCTGATGGAGACGCACCCGTCCGAGGCGGTACTGACCAATATCGCCGGGGCCCGGATCGTGGCTGAACTCGCGCGGGATCATGCGTCGGTATTTGTCTTCATCTCCACGGACAAGGCCGTGAACCCCACCAATGTGATGGGTGCCACCAAGCGGGTGGCGGAACGTACCGTCCGCGCCATCTGCAGCGGCTCCCGGACCCGCGCGGCCATCGTCCGCTTCGGCAACGTGCTGGGCTCCACCGGGTCGGTGGCCCCCCTGTTCGAACGGCAGATCGTCGAAGGCGGGCCGATCACGGTGACGGACCCGCAGATGGTCCGCTACTTCATGACCGTGCAGGAGGCTGCGAGTCTCGTGCTGCAGGCCGCTGCCCTGCCGGCGGACGAATCGGGGACCGGTGGTGTGTTCGTCCTCGACATGGGAGATCCGGTGCGGATCGATGATCTGGCCCGGCAGATGATCCTGCTGCATGGCCTGAGGCCGGACAAGGATATCGCCATTGCCTATACGGGGCTCCGCCCCGGCGAGAAGCTGTACGAGGAAATCTTCTATGCTGACGAGGCGGTTCATCGAACGGACGCGGATGGCGTGTTTTCCGCCTATGAGCGCCCGTCGGACTGGACGGATCTGGTCGAGCCGGTGGAGGCCCTGATCACGGCGGCATGGGCCCGGGACGATACGGAGACCCTCCGTCGTCTCGGCCTGCTCGTACCGGAATTCGTGCGCACACCGAACCGGGACTGACCCGCGGCGGCTAGAGCATGGCAGGGATGACCCGATCCGGTGGGCGGTGGCCGTCCATGAAGGTCTTGATGTTGATGATGACCTTCTCGCCCATGTCGATCCGGCTCTCCACCGTGGCAGAGCCCATGTGCGGCAGCAGCACCACGTTGGGGAGCTTCAGCAGCTTCGGATTGATGGCCGGCTCGTTCTCGTAGACATCGAGGCCCGCCCCGGCGATCTCGCCCCGGGCCAGCATGTTGGCAAGGGCCGGCTCGTCGATCACCTCGCCCCGGGCCGTGTTGACCACGATGGCGTGTGGCTGGAGCAGCTTCAACCGCCGGGCCGACAGCAGGTGGAAGGTGCCCGGCGTGTGCGGGCAGTTGATGCTGATCACATCCATCCGGGCCAGCATCTGGTCGAGGCTTTCCCAGTAGGTCGCCTCCAGCTCGTCGGAAATTCGCGGCGAGACGGGTTTGCGGTTATGATAGTGGATCGACAAGCCGAAGGCCTTGGCCCGACGGGCCACCGCCTGACCGATCCGACCCATGCCGATGATGCCAAGGCGCTTGCCGGCGATGCGACGGCCCAGCATCCAGGTGGGGGACCAGCCGGAAAATCCGCCGGTCTGGACCACCTGCGCGCCCTCCACCACCCGGCGGGCGGCGGCGAGGATCAGGGCCATGGTCATGTCGGCGGTGTCCTCGGTCAGCACGCCGGGCGTATTGGTGACGGTGACACCGCGGGCGTTGGCGGTGGCGACATCGATATTGTCGACACCGGCCCCGAAATTCGCAATTAACCGTAAGTTCGGACCTGCCCGCGAAAGAATGCGGCTGTCGATTCGGTCGGTGACCGTCGGGACGAGGACATCGGCGCGCTGAAGGGCGTCGACCAGTTCGTCCGGCGTCATCGCCCGGTCGGTCGGATTGAGTTCGGTGTCGAACAGCTCGCGCATCCGGGTCTCGACCGGATCCGGCAGCTTTCGCGTCACCACGACTTTGGGCTTTTGTGCCATGGGCGATCAAAATTCGGGACTGCGGGCGACGACGCCTCAGGGATGTGGGCGTCGAACGGACGCTCGACGCGATTTCGTTCTTAGCAAACGCCTCGCAACAGTCCAATGGCCAATGCCACCGGGTCGCGCGGCGGTGGTCCTTCTGAGCGCTCTGCTGCTGGCCGCGTGCCATGGTGACCCCAAGCCGACCAACGGCTGTCGGGAGACACCCTCCGGGTTGCCCGTGCCGCGATTTGTGTCCCTGAAACATGACCCCGCCAATGCCCGCGGCGGGCCGGGCGACGACTACCGGCTGCTGTGGGTCTATCACAACAAGGGGCTACCCCTCCTCGTGTTCGAGGAGACCGCGGACTGGCGCAGGATCAAGGATCCGGAGGGCCAGCTGGCATGGGTCCACAAGCGCGTGGTGTTCGAGGGCGGCCACTCCGTGATGCGGACCGCGGCAACGCCCCTGTCCCTGCGCGACCACCCCGCGGCAGACGCCCGCGTGACCGCCGTTCTGGCCAGCCACGCCATCGCCGGACTCAAGAGCTGCAAGGACAACTGGTGCCAGGTCACCGTGGACCGGGCCTCCGGCTGGGCACCGCGCGCGGAGCTCTGGGGTGCCGAGACCCCGCCCCCGGGGGAGGGGTGCAAGCGGCCTTAGTCGACGGTCCGGCTTCTCTCCGCGCCCCGGCCCGGGTCCCGCTCGACAAACTTGCGCAGTTGAGGCGACGCGCCCTCTGTTGTAACCCACAACCTACAACCTTCGGGCTGGGCCCCGCGCGACGCCGCGCGACCCCTGATCCAGCCCCCCGTCAGGAACGTTTCCCGGGAATGACCACTCAAAAATCCAGCTATGATCGTGAAGACCTGCTCGCCTGCGCCCGCGGCGAACTGTTCGGCCCCGGCAATGCCCAGCTGCCGGCCCCGCCGATGCTGATGATGGACCGCATCACCGAGATCAACGCCACCGGCGGCAAGCACGGCAAGGGCTTCATCCAGGCGGAGCTGGATATTCATCCGGACCAGTGGTTCTTCCAGTGCCACTTCCTCAACGATCCCGTGATGCCGGGCAGCCTCGGGCTGGATGCCATGTGGCAGCTCGTGGGCTTCTTCCTCGGATGGTCCGGCAAGCCGGGCAAGGGCCGCGCGCTCCACGCCGGCGAAGTGAAATTCTCCGGACAGGTGACGCCGAAGATCAAGAAGATCACCTATCTGATCGACATGTCCCGGGTCATTGATCGTCGTCTTGTGATGGGAATCGGCGACGCCGTGATGGAAGCGGACGGAAAGGCCATCTATACCGCGAAGGATCTCCGCGTCGGGCTTTTCGATCCCAAGGATCTGGTCTGACGCCCATAAAAAACTAAGACAGGGAAGACCAGAGCATGCGTCGTGTCGCCATCACAGGCATCGGTATTGTCTCCAGCATCGGAAACTCGAAGGAAGAGGTGACGGACTCCCTGCGGGAATCCCGCTCCGGCGTGGTGGCGTCGCAGGAATACACCGACCTCGGCTTCCGCAGCCGCGTGCACGCCCCCGTTACTCTGGACTGGGAGGCGATCGTCGACCGTCGCGCATCCCGGTTCCTCGCGGACGGCACAGCCTACGCCCACGTGGCCATGGAGCAGGCGATCGCCGATGCCGGTCTCTCCGCCGAGGAGATCTCGGATGAGCGGATCGGCCTGATCGTCGGCTCCGGCGGACCTTCGGCCCGGACCATTGTCGCGGCCGCGGACACCACACGGGACAAGGGCCCCAAGCGCATCGGCCCCTTTGCCGTGCCCAAGGCCATGAGCTCGGGCGCGTCGGCGGTGCTCTCCACCTGGTTCAAGATCCGCGGGATCAACTATTCGATCTCGTCGGCCTGCGCGACCTCGACCCATTGCATCGGTGCGGCGGCGGAGCAGATCATGCTCGGCCGTCAGGACGTGATGTTCGCCGGCGGTTGCGAGGAGCTCGACTGGTCCCTGTCAAACCTGTTCGACGCCATGGGGGCCATGTCCTCGAAGTTCAACGACACCCCATCCGTGGCCTCCCGGGCCTACGACCGGGATCGGGACGGCTTCGTGATTGCGGGCGGGGCCGGCATGCTGGTGCTGGAAGACCTCGACCGGGCCCGGGCCCGGGGTGCGCCGATCTATGCCGAGATCACCGGATATGCCGCCAATTCCGATGGCCATGACATGGTCGCCCCCTCGGGCGAGGGCGCGGTGCGCTGCATGAAACTCGCCATGGAAGGCTTCGGCGGTCGCAAGCCGGGCAGGATCGACTACCTCAACCCGCACGGTACCGGTACGCCGGTGGGAGACGAGAAGGAGATCGGGGCGATCACCGAGGTGTTCGGCGACGCCATGCCGCCGGTCTCGTCCACCAAGTCGCTGACCGGCCACTCGCTGGGTGCGGCGGGCGTGCAGGAGGCGATCTACAGCCTCCTGATGATGAAGTCCGGCTTCATCGCCAAGAGCGCGCACATCGACAATCTCGATCCTGCCTTCGCGGGCGCGAACATCGTGCGCGAGACCATTTCCAACGCCCGCCTGGACACGGTCATGTCCAACAGCTTCGGTTTCGGCGGCACCAATGGCTGCCTGATCATGAGCCGCGTCGACTGACCACCGCCCGGAGCGTTCCAGGACCCTTTAGAGAGCATCGCAATGGCTGAAGAGATGAACCTGCCCAAGGGCGACCTGATGAAGGGCAAGAAGGGCCTCATCATGGGGGTCGCCAATCACAACTCCATCGCCTGGGGCATTGCCAGCCAACTGGCGGCCCAGGGGGCGGAAATCGCCTTCAGCTATATCGAGGCCATGGAGAAGCGGGTCCGT
This sequence comes from uncultured Caulobacterales bacterium, assembly GCA_903874895.1. GTDB lineage: Bacteria > Pseudomonadota > Alphaproteobacteria > Caulobacterales > Caulobacteraceae > CAIMFV01. Next base: position 67,408 of record CAIQUG010000118.1, read on the forward strand.
CCGCTCGGCGAATCCATCGGCGTGAAGGTGTTCGTCCCGGCCGAGGTCACCGACGACGCGTCGATGGACACGGCCTTCGCCACGCTGGAAAAGGAATTCGGGACGCTGGACTTCGTGGTCCACGCCATCGCCTTTTCCGACAAGAACGAACTTCGCGGCTCGTTCGTCGACAATACGACCCGGGAAAACTTCCTGAATTCCATGAACATTTCCGCCTACTCCTTCGTCGACGTGGCGCGGCGGGCGGAAAAGCTGATGCCGAACGGCGGCTCGATGATCACCCTGACCTATCTGGGGTCCGAGCGGGTGATCCCGAACTACAACGTCATGGGCGTCTGCAAGGCCGCCCTGGAAGCCGCGACCCGCTACATCGCCCGGGATCTCGGGCCGAAGGGCATTCGCGTGAATGCCATCTCCGCCGGGGCCATCCGCACCCTGTCCCTGGCCGGTATTCAGGACGGCCGCAAGATGATCGCCCAGGGCCGGCAGTTCTCCGCGCTGAAAGAGGACACCTCCGTCGAAGGCGTGGCGGGCTGCGCGCTCTGGCTCCTGTCGGAACTCGGCCGCTCGACCACCGGCGAGGTCATTCACGTGGACGCGGGCTTCCACATGATCGGCCTGCCGGACGAGGCACCCGAATAGGCGGCCGGATATCCTTCGGGACGTGAAATCCTTCGGGACAGGGGCAAAATCGCCATCGCCTGTCTCGCCGGTTTCACGATCCGGCGCTACACTGCGTCATGACTGAGCTGACCACACCCGACGCCGTCGTCGACGCCCTCGAGGGAACCTACTCTGCCGCCGTCGAGCGGCTCCGCACCGCCCTCCACCACTATCTGAGCACGGGCGAACCGCCGGATCAGGCCGCCCGGCTGAATGGGGCCTTCACCTACCCCGAGCTGCGCCTCACCTACCGGCAGGTCGGAGCAATTCCCCGGCCCCACCGGGCGTATGCCCTGCTTCGCCATCCGGGGGTCTATGCGGTCACCCTGACCCGACCAGCCCTCTTCCGCCCGTATCTGCGGGAGCAGCTGCAGCTGTTGATGCAGGACTTCCCGGTGACGATCGAGGTCCGGCCGTCGGAGGTGGAAATTCCCTACCCCTACGTCCTCGACGGGGCAGTGGACCTCGACCTGCAGGGGGCGGTCAGTGCCGACCTGGCCCGCTGGTTCCCGACCACCCACCTGTCCCAGATCGGCGATGAAGTGGCCGACGGGGTGTGGGAGCCGGCACTGACCGATCCAGAGCCGCTGGCCTTGTTCGACGCCCTGCGCATTGACTTCAGCCTCGCGCGATTGAAGCACTACACGGGCGCGCCGGCGGAACACACCCAGCCCTATGTGCTGTTCACCAACTATCACCGCTATGTGGACGAGTTTGTCCGCTGGGGGATCGCAGAGATCGCCCGGGGCGGCCCCTACACCCAACTGTCCTGTTGCGGCGGGGTGCTGGTGGACCGACATACCCCCGACGCGGAACGGCTGGTGTCCGAGGCTCCGTGGCGCAAGCACCAGATGCCCGCCTACCACCTGATGCGCGAGGACGGACAGGGAGTCACCCTGGTGAACATCGGCGTCGGTCCCTCCAACGCCAAGACGATCACCGACCACCTGGCCGTGCTGCGGCCTCAGGCGTGGATGATGATCGGCCACTGCGGCGGCCTGCGTCCCAGCCAGACCATCGGCGACTATGTGCTGGCCCATGCGTACCTGCGGGACGATCACGTGCTGGATGACGCCCTGCCGCCGGAAATCCCCATTCCGCCCATCGCCGAGGTCCAGCTGGCCCTGTCCCGGGCGGCGGAGCGGGTGACGGGCGAGAGCGGCGACGCCCTCAAGAGGCGCCTGCGCACCGGCACGGTCGTGACCACCGACGATCGGAACTGGGAGCTGCGCTACACCATATCCGCCCTGCGCTTCAACCAGTCCCGGGCGGTGGCGATCGACATGGAGAGCGCGACCATTGCCGCCCAGGGTTATCGCTTCCGGGTGCCCTACGGCACATTGCTGTGCGTCTCGGACAAGCCCCTGCATGGGGAACTGAAACTGCCCGGCCAGGCCAACCAGTTCTACGAGCAGGCCATCAGCCAGCATCTGCGGATCGGCATCACTGCCGTGGATGTCTTGCGGGACGAGGGCGCCCGGCTGCACAGCCGCAAGCTGAGAGCCTTCGACGAACCGCCCTTCCGGTGATGACGTCCGAAGATCGTGGCCGGGCACCGCAGCCGGGGACGGTCCCTGTTCATCGGCCCTCGCAACCTGGCGCTCCGTCCCCTAGAGTTGAGGCATGACCATGAGCCGAATCCTAGCCTTCGAGGGCGTCGACAATTTCCGGGACTACGGGGATTATGCGACGCACCATGGGGCCCGCCTGACCCGCGGCGTCCTGTATCGCTCCGCGCACCACGCCAGAGCCACGGATGCAGACCTTCAGAAGATGGCCGGTCTGGGCGTCGCCACCATCGTCGATCTGCGCCGCAAGAGCGAGCGGGAGCGGGAACCCTCCCGTCGGCCGACCGCCTTCTCCGCGAGGGTGATCGACAATGACATCGGCGATGTGGGTGTCGCGCCGCACATGACCTTTGTCGCCAACAATGAGCTGACCCCCGCCTCCGTGCGCGGGTTCATGGTCGAGGAATATCGCCGCATTCCCTTCGAGCCGCGACATCTCGATCTCTACCGCCGCTACTTCCAGGCCGTGGCAGCCGCCGAAGGGCCGGTGGTGATCCACTGCGCCGCGGGCAAGGACCGGACCGGGCTGCTGGCGGCCCTGACACACAAGGTCGTGGGCGTCCATGACGACGACATCTACGAGGACTATATCCTGACCAATGCCGCCGCCCGGATCGAGGAGCGGGCCCCGGGGGTCCAGCAGACACTCCGGGAAAACACCGGCAGAACCCCGTCGGTGGAAGCGGTAAAGGCCTTTCTGGGCGTGCTGCCGGACTATCTCGAAGCGGCTTTCGACGAGATCGATTCCGGTCATGGTGCCCTGGACGCCTATCTGGAGCGGGCCCTGGGCGTCGACGCGGATCTGAAGGCGCGGATCCGGGCCCGGCTGCTGGCCTGATCGCGGCCTTCCGGAATGGGCCTCGTCTGACCTTCCGCCGCGGCAGTGATGATTCAGCGGACGGAACAATGCTATGCAGAGGACGAAGCCCGCGCCAGCCGTGCGGCCGTCATCGAACCGCCCTCGACGTCGGGGGGCTGAAGCAGGAAGATCATGTCCAACGACCAGCGCAGCCTGACGGATCAGGAAGCCCTCGATTTCCACCGATATCCCACCCCCGGCAAGATCGCCGTGGTGGCCACCAAGCCGATGGCCACCCAGCGGGATCTGAGCCTCGCCTATTCTCCCGGTGTCGCTGCGCCGGTGCACGCCATCGCCGCCGACCCCGACGCCGCCTACGACTATACCTCCAAGGGCAATCTGGTGGCCGTCATCTCCAACGGCACGGCCATCCTGGGCCTGGGCGACCTCGGCGCGTTGGCCTCAAAGCCGGTGATGGAAGGCAAGAGCGTGCTGTTCAAGCGCTTTGCCGATGTGGACTCCATCGACATCGAGCTGACGTCGAAGGATCCCGACGAAATCATCACCGTGGTCAAGAACATCGGCGTCACCTTCGGCGGCATCAATCTGGAGGACATCAAGAGCCCGGAATGCTTCCGCATCGAGACCGAGCTGCAGGAACTTCTGGACATCCCCGTCTTCCATGACGACCAGCACGGCACGGCGATCATCTCCGCCGCCGGACTGATCAATGCCTGCCATATCACCGGGCGGGACATGTCGAAGATCAAGGTGGTGCTGAACGGCCCCGGCGCGGCGGGCATTGCCACGCTGGAGCTGATCAAGGCCATGGGCGTGCGGCCGGAGAACTGCATCGCCGTGGACTCCAAGGGCGTGCTCTATCAGGGCCGGAGCGAGGGCATGAACCAGTGGAAGAGCGCCCATGCCGTGGCCACGGACAAGCGGACCCTGCTGGAGGCGGTGCAGGGTGCCGATGTGCTGATGGGCCTGTCGCAGAAGGGCGCGTTCAGCGACGAGATCATCCGGGCCCTCGCCCCCAATCCGATCATCTTCGCCATGGCCAATCCCGATCCGGAGATCACCCCGGAGGAGGTCCATGCCATCCGCAAGGATGCGATCATGGCCACGGGCCGGTCGGACTATCCAAACCAGGTGAACAACGTCCTGGGCTTCCCCTACATCTTCCGCGGGGCCCTCGATGTCCGCGCGCGGCGGGTCAACAACGAGATGAAGATCGCCTGCGCCCAGGCGCTGGCCCAGCTGGCGCGGGAAGACGTGCCCGACGAGGTGGCCGCCGCCTATCAGGGTCGGCAGCTGCGGTTCGGGCCGGACTACATCATCCCCTCACCCTTCGATCCGCGGCTGATGTGGTACATCCCGCCCTTCGTGGCCAAGGCCGCCATGGATACGGGTGTCGCCCGCCGGCCCATCGAGGACATGGCCGCCTATCGGGCCAGCCTCGCCCGCCGTCTCGATCCGTCCGCGGACTTCCTGCAGAAGATCTCCGGAGCCGTGCAGCGGGGCCGGCACAAGCGCATCGTCTTTGCCGAAGGCGAGGAAGCCAGCGTGATCCGCGCCGCCTATGCGTTCCAGGGGCAGGGCTATGGTCGGGCGATCCTCTGCGGTCGCGAGGAGCTGATCCTGCGCAACATGGCGGATCTGGGCCTCGACCCGGCGGAGGCGGACCTCGAGATCATCAACGCCCGCCTGTCCGACCGGAATGCGGAATATGTGGAGTTCCTCTATAACCGGCTGCAGAGGGACGGCTTCCTGTTGCGGGACGCCCAGCGGCTGATCAACCAGGACCGCAACTCCTTCGCCGCCACCATGGTGGCGCTGGGGCATGCGGACGGCATGGTCACAGGCGTCACCCGCAACTTCGACCAGGCCCTGGAAGAGGTGCTGCGGGTGATCGACCCGTCCCCCGACGGCCGGGTGATGGGGATGAGCGTTCTGCTGGCCAAGGGTCGTACCATCTTCGTGGCCGACACCACCGTTTCGGAGTTGCCGGAGTCCCACGTGCTGGCGGACATCGCGGTCGAAGCCGCGCACGCTGCCCGTCGACTGGGGCATGAGCCACGGGTCGCTTTCCTGTCCTATTCCACCTTCGGAAACCCGCCGGGCCCCCGAGGGGAAAAGGTTCGCGAGGCCGTGGCGAACATGGACCGCCGCAGCGATATCGACTTCGAGTACGAGGGGGAGGTGCCGCCGGACGTGGCCCTCAGCGCCGAAGCCCGGGCCAACTATCCCTTCCAGCGCCTCACGGGCGATGCCAACGTCCTGGTGATGCCGGCCATCCACTCCGCCTCCATTGCCACCAAGCTGGTGCAGGCGGTCGGCGGTGCCACGGTCATCGGGCCGCTGCTCCTGGGCCTGTCGAAGCCGGTCCAGATCTGCCAGCTGTCCGCCTCGGTCAGCCATATCCTGAACATGGCCATCTTCGCCGCCTATGACGTGCGGGCGAGCCTCGACCGGGACATCTGATCAGCTCGCCGGCATCGAACCAACGTCGGCGGCCGAGGCCGCCTGACGGGCGATATGGCGGGCGAGGATCAGACACAGGAGGACGGCCGGCAGGCCGAAGGCGGCGGCCCCGAGATAGAAAAGGGCATAGCTGTCCATCAGGCTGCGGCCCTGATGCAGGCCGTCGACCACGGCACCGGAAAAGCCCTTCAGCGTCTTGCCCGTCCAGGCCAGTGCCGACGTCATGACGGCGTATTGGGTGGCGGTGTAACCGAGCCGGGTCAGACTCGACATGTAGGCCACCAGCGCGACGCCGGAAAAGCCGATGGCGAAGCTGTCGAAGGCCATGATCCCCTCGAAGACCGGAAGATCCGGCCCGTGACTCGCCAGCCAGGCGAACAGGGCGATGGCCAACGGCTGGATGAGCGCGCCAAGAATCAGGGTCCGGGCATATCCCAGCCGAACGGCGCACAGACCGCCGATGCTCACGCCGACCACCGTCGCCCATAGACCGATGGTACCCCGCACCAGGCCCACCGTGGTCTTGGCAATGCCCAGGTCCTTGTAGAACGGGTTGGTCACCGGCCCCCGCAGGTAGTCCGGCAGGTGATAGAGGGTGATGGTCAGCAGCATGACGGCGGCAAAGGCCCCATGGTCGGCGAAGAAGTTCACGATCGGCCCGAAGATCGCATCGGCAAGGCCGCGGAGGCTGGTCAAGGGTGCCATCTGCGCTCGCGCCTGGAGCGCCGCATCGGCTGCCTCGGGCTCCTTCGCCAGCAAGACGGCCGCCATGCCCACTGCCGTCAGCGCCGCCATGACCAGATAGCTCAGGCTCCAGCCGAAGGACTGGGCCATGATCAGGATCAGGGACTCGGTGACGAGCAGCGCGACCCGGTAGCCCAGGCTGTAGACCGACGTCAGAAGTCCAATCTCGTCAGGATCATCGGCGATCTCGATCCGCCAGGCATCCACGACAATGTCCTGGGTGGAGGAGGCGAAGGCGACCACCAGCGCTGCCAGGGCCAGGTTCACCAGCCCGCCGCCGGGCCCGATCAGCGCCATGGCCACAAGGCCCGCGGCAATCACCATCTGCGCCAGAAGCATCCAGCCCCGACGGCGCCCAAGCCCGCCGGTGAGCGGCGCGCCGATCCGATCGATCAGGGGGGCCCAGACCCATTTCAGGGTGTAGGCAAGGCCGACCCACGAGGCAAAGCCGATCGCGGTCAGGCTGATGTGGCCCTCCCTCAGCCAGTAGCCCAGAGTATTGCCCGTCAACATGAACGGCAGGCCCGACGAGAAGCCCAGAGCCAGCATGGCGGCCACCTTTGGCCGGCGAAGGGCGCGCAGCATGTCGAGGGTCCGGCGGGGGGACCTTGGCGGTTGTGACTTCATGGAACCCGTCAGTCTGGAACAGAACGACAGGGTGACTGCTCACTTCGTTCGGGGCAAGCACGGGTTTGACCAGCTCCGGGGCAACAGCCCGGCCTGAGTTCAACCGGACTTCGGCCGCGGCGTCGGGCGCGACGTTGGGCGCGACGGGGGCCGGCGGCGGGATGCGGCCGCCGCCCGCTCATCCGCGAACCGGGCAATGGCGGCATTCAGCGCCGCCGGGGCCAGCGGCTTGGTCAGGAAATCGTCCATTCCGGCCTCAAGGCAGGCCCGCCGATCATCCTCGAAGGCATTGGCGGTGACGGCGGCGATGGGCGTGGTCACCCCCAGCGCCCGCAGCCGACGGGTCGCCTCGAGGCCATCGATACCCGGCATGCGGACGTCCATCAGGATGAGATCATAGGGCGCAGTTGCAGCGGCCTCGACCGCATCCTCCCCCGTGGCCGCACGATCGACGACACACCCCATCCGCCGCAGCAGCGCCGTCGCCAGCAAGGCGTTCACCTCGTTATCCTCCGCCAGCAGGACCCGCAGGCCGGAGGACGCTTCGGTCTTGCCCGCCCGCTCGTCTTCCCGCAGGCGGAGCGGCTCCGCAGCCGGTGCCGCAGGCTGGCCGATGACCGTATAAAGCCGCGAGATGATCGATGAGCGCCGGAGGGGCTTGATGAGATAACCCCGATATCCGGCCGCGCGATAGGCGCTGATGCGGTCCCGGGCCTCTGGCGGCAGCATGACAAAGGCCACCACCCCCCGCGGCGGGCGAACAGCGGGGGCTTCGGCGACGGTCGGCGGGTCCACGAGCACCGCGTCGCAGAAGCGGTCGATGGCTTCGAAGCCACTGGCAAGGACGGCCCGGGCCCCGCTGGCCCGGATCTGGGCGAGGGCCGCCTCGCGAACCACCGGAGAATTCGAGATGATCGCGATCGTGCGACCCGACAGGGGCTTGAGGGCGGCACGCCGCTCCTCGGCCACGGGGAAATCGGCTTCGAACCAGAACTCCGCCCCCCAGTAGGCGTCCTCGGCAACACGCAGATTGGTCACCCCCAGATCTGCGCCCATGGCGTCGGCGATCCGCCGGACGATGGCCAGGCCCAGCCCCGCCCCGCCCGCCGCGGCACCCTCCCGGGTCTGGAAGAATTCCTCGAACAGACGCGTTTGGGTTTCCGGCGACACACCGGGGCCGGTATCCCGGACAGACAGGCGAAGACGCACCCGGTTGTCAGCGGCGGGGCGAACACGGGCGCTGATCAGGACGCCGCCACCCTGCCCATGAGCGGCGGTCATCTTCACGGCGTTGCCTGCCAGATTGAAGAGGACCTGCTTGAGGCGGCCGTCATCCGCCAGGATCGGCGGGGCGTCCCGGTCCGTGGCCCAGGCGATGTCCAGCCCCGCAGCATGCGCCCGGGGGGACAACAGCTCAGCAACCCCCATCAGCAAGTCTTCTAGGCCGATCGCGCGGGGCTCGAGGTCCAGCCGTCCGGACTCGAGCTTGGCCAGGTCCAGGATATCGTTCACCAGGGTCAGGAGATGCTCGCCGCTCAACTGGAGCGCATTGAGGTAGGACCGCTGGGTGTCATCGAGGGGCGTTTCCGCCAGAAGGCCCGCCATGCCGAGGACCCCGTTCAGGGGCGTGCGGATCTCGTGGCTGAGGGTCGCCAACGCCCCGACGCGGGCCAACAGGCCGCGGTCGTCGGCCGGGCCGTCTGCCGCAACCTCGCCGGCGATCGCGGTACCGGGCGGGGGCTCTGCGGTCGCGTCAGGGTCAATCCATGCCATGGTCGCACCCTAGCGCGCGGGCCTTAACGTCAGACTTAAATGTCCGAGGGCAAGGGTGGATCGGTCGCCTTGGGTGGGTCGTAGGATGTGCGCCTGTAGCCGAGGGATTCGGCGACATGGCGTCGTTGGACGCCCGTGGATCCATCGAGATCGGCAATCGTCCGCGCCAGGCGAAGCACCCGGCTCCACCCCCGGGCCGTGAGCGCACCCTGTTCCGCCGCCCGGACGAGAAGGGCATGACCCGACGCATCCGGGGCGGCGATCCGCTCCAGGACCCGGCCGTCGATCCGGGCGTTCAGCCCATCGGCCGTGCTCAGCCCCTCCGCGGATGCTCGCTCCAGCTGCAGAGAGCGTGCCGTCGCGACCCGGGCAGCCACCTGGGCGCTGGTCTCTCCAACCGTCGGCAGGGCCATGTCCGTCACCGTGACGGGGGGTACGTCCACGTTCAGGTCGATTCGGTCCAGCAACGGCCCGGAAATGCGGCCCTGATAGTCTTTCTGGCAGCGGGGTGCCCGGCCGCAGGCCCCTCGACCGGGGCCGCCTGCCCCGCATCGGCAGGGGTTCATGGCGGCGACGAGCTGGATGCGGGCCGGATAGCGCACATGGGCGTTGGCCCGCGCGACGACCACCTCCCCCGTTTCGAGAGGTTGGCGCAGACTGTCGAGCACCTGGGGCGAAAATTCCGGCAATTCGTCCAGGAAGAGAACGCCGTTATGGGCGAGGGACACCTCTCCGGGCCGGGCCCGGACACCGCCCCCCACCAGGGCCGCCATACTCGCGGAGTGGTGCGGTGCCCGATACGGTCGTGCGCGGGACAGTTCACCCCGGGCGATCAGGCCCGCGACCGAGTGGATCATTGACGTGTCCAGCAGCTCCCGCGCCGTGAGGGGCGGCAGGATGCCCGGCAGACGGCTGGCCAGCATGGACTTGCCGGATCCGGGCGGACCGCAGAACAACAGGTTGTGGCTGCCCGCCGCCGCGATCTCCAGCGCCCGCCGGGCGTGCTCCTGACCCTTCACGTCCTGCAGGTCGGGCCCGGGAGCATGCTCCCGCAGAGCGCCGGGCACCGGCGGGCTCAGCACCTGCAATCCACGGAAATGATTGATCAGACTGATCAGGGATCGCGGTGCCAGGATCGGAACCTCACCCGCCCAGGCGGCCTCTGCACCGCAGGCCTCGGGACAGATCAGGCCGAGCCCCAGGGCCCCCGCCGTCATGGCGGCCGGCAGGGCCCCTGCACTGACCGCCAGCCGGCCGTCGAGGCTCAACTCACCAAAGGCCAGCCAGCCGGACAGGGCATCCTCCGGTATCACCCCGATGGAGGCCATGAGGGCGAGGGCAATGGGCAGGTCGTAGTGACTGCCCTCCTTGGGCATGTCCGCCGGGGCCAGATTGACCACCAGCCGTTTGGCCGGCAGGGCGAGACCGAGGCTGGAGAACGCCGCCCGGACCCGCTCGCGGCTTTCGGCCACGGCCTTGTCACCCAGGCCGACGAGGATGAAGGCGACAAGGCCCGAACTGGTCTGGACCTCCACGTCCACCCGACGGGCATCCACGCCCTCGAACGCCGCCGTGACAATGCGTGCCGCCACCTGTGTCTCCCGTGACCCGGAAGCCAAGGACCGCAAGCAGGATCGAAATTCAACCGGGATTAGACATGCGGGGCAATCTGTCGCAATCAGGACGCGTTTTGGTGGGGAATGGCCCGTCAGGCCACCGGCGACACCGCCGCCAGGTGCGCCAGGACGGCTTCCCCGAACCGGCGGCCCCCATCGGCGGCGAACTGGAAATACAGGTCAGGCTCGATGGCCTCGAGCTCCATCAGGGCCAGGCGACCATCCAGCCGTCGGATCAGGTCGATCCGGGCATAGACGATCCCGGCGGGCGCCGCAGCGAGGACGGACTCGGCCAGCCCGATCGCCTCGGCATCCGGGGTGAAGGTCTCGAGGCGGCCGCCATACTGCGGCTGGACACGGAAATCCGATCCCGTCGCCCGCTTGCGCACGGCATGGCTCAGCTGTCCGCCAAAATAGAACAGGGACAGCTCGCCCTCCGACGACACGGTCGGCAGGAAAGGCTGGATCATCCGGCCCGGCATCGGTTCCGGAGCCGTGTCTCCCCTGCGGTACCGGACCGTCTGGTGCGACCCGGCGGACACGAGAGGCTTGATCACGAGCTCGTCCGTATCGAAGTCAGCGACGGCGGCCTCAAGCTCGTCCGCTGTGGACAGGACGGGCGTCCGCGTGGGGATCACGTTGACACCGACGGCCCCCAGACCCTGCAGATAGGTCTTCGTGGTGTTCCAGAGCAGCACGTCGGGTGGGTTCACCAGGGGAACGGAAGGATCCCAGCGGGTCAGGATCCCTTCCCAGTGCTCCGGTCGGAAATGATACCCCCAGGCAAGGGTTGCCAGCACACCGTCCACGTCGGCGGGAACCGGATCGACCCAGGGATGCGCCACCACCTCCACACCGAGTCCGGCGAACAGGTCGTGATATCCCTCGACCGGTGCCGGAATTCGCGAGGTGTAGGTGGGCTCCGACGGATCAGGACAGAGAAGGGCAAGCCTGCGGGTCATTGGGGAACCTGGGTCTGGGACGTCTGCGGGGAGAGCGGACCGATGGTCGACTCCCGGGGGAGGGGTGGCGGTCGCGCAGCCGACTCCCGATGGGCCCCCAGACCGGCAACCAGACACTCCGCTGTCGACGGCAGGGGCTGGCCACGCTGCCGCGAACCGGCAAAGGTCGACGTCACTTTCAGGCCGTGGTCCGTCTGCCGGAACCCGATCATCAGGGCGCAGGACGCGAAGCGATAGGTCCAGAGGGCACCCTCCCCCTCCGCATGGGCGACATCGGGTTCGCCGAGCAGTCGCCTGACGGCGTCCTGGGTTTCCCCATCGAGGGACCGGGGGATCGGTGCCGCAGGTGCCGAGGCCGCATGGATCGTCCCCCCAATGGCCAGGATCGCAAGCCCGGCCGCAAGGGCCGCTGAAATGGGGGCGCGTCGCATCATCGGAGGGGTCTTAGCTGATTTCGGCGACGGCATGAACCGGGCAGACCCTCGCGTGCGATGCAAATTGACCGATCCATTGCTCCGCCGGTCGGCGCCGCTATACTCCGCGCCCCGAGCCATCCCCGAAATGAGAGCCCAATGCCTGCTTCATACGACGTCTGCGCCGTCGGCAACGCCATTGTCGACGTGATTGCGCCGGCGGACGACGCGTTCCTTTCGGCGGAGGGCCTCGCCAAGGGTGCAATGACCCTGATCGACGATGCCCGCGCCGACAGCCTGTATGCCCGCATGAACGCCGGTATCGAAGCATCCGGCGGATCGGCGGGGAACACGGTGGCCGGGGTCGCCAGCCTTGGCGGATCCGCGGCCTATATCGGCAAGGTCGCCGCCGACAAGCTCGGTGAGATCTTCCGCCATGACATTACCGCCCAGGGCGTCCATTTCCAGCCCCACGCCCTGCCCGCAGGGGGACCGGGGACCGGGCGATGCCTGATCAACGTCACGCCGGATGGCCAACGCACCATGAGCACCTATCTCGGTGCAGCGAACCTGCTCACCCCCGCCGATGTCGAGGCCGAGGTGGTCCGCGCCTCGACCATCGTCTACCTGGAAGGATATCTCTTCGACCCGGACGAGGCGCGGCTGGCCTTCGTGAAGGCCGCACGGATTGCCCGGGACGCGGGTCGCAAGATCGCCCTCACCCTGTCGGACGCCTTTGTCGTGGAGCGTCACCGGACGTCGCTGCTGACCTTCATCGACAGCGAGATCGACATCGTCTTCGCCAATGAGGCCGAGGCCTGCTCCCTGTTCGAGACGGCCGATTTCGACACCGCTGCAGCCCTCCTCGGCGCGCGGACGCGAACGGCCTGCGTCACCCGGGGCGAGCACGGGTCCGTGATCCTGACCGACGGCGTCCGGGTTGATGTCCCGGCCGCACCGGCCCGTCAGGTGCTCGACACCACCGGTGCCGGCGACCAGTACGCCGCGGGCGTGATGTTCGGAATGGCCCGGGGCCTGGCGCCGGCGGCCTGCGGACGCCTGGGGTCGATTGCCGCCGCAGAGGTCGTCGATCATTACGGGCCCCGGCCGCAGGTGGCGCTGAAGTCACTGGCGCAGGCGGCAGGGATCATCTAGCGATTGGAACCCTTGCCCTTCACGGGCCGGTTTCGCTTGTAGCCAAGGAGCTGTGGACGCATGACCGACGCGCCCCCCGACCCCCGGTCCCGCACGGCCGAGGTGGTCCGCGAGACCCGCGAGACCCGGATTCGCGTCAAACTCGACGTGGATGGAACCGGTGTCTGCCGCATCCGGACCGGCATCGGCTTCTATGATCACATGCTCGACAGCTTTGGCCGACACGGTGGTTTCGACCTCGAGATCGAGGCATCCGGCGATCTTCACATCGACATGCACCATACGGTGGAAGATGTGGGCATCGTGCTGGGACAGGCCTTCGCGCAGGCGCTGCCCGGCTTCAGGGGCGTCCGCCGCTTCGGTCATGCCTATGTGCCGATGGACGAGACGCTGACCCGCTGCGCGGTGGACCTCTGCAACCGTCCCTACCTGATCTGGAGGGTCCAGTTCACCCGGGACAAGCTGGGGGATTTTGACACCGAGCTGTTCCGGGAGTTCCACCAAGCCTTCGCCATGAACGCCGGGGCGTGCGTGCATCTCGAGACCCTCTACGGAGAGAACAACCACCACATCGCCGAGAGCGGGTTCAAGGCCCTGGCCCGGGCCCTGCGCACCGCCGTGGAGATCGATCCGAAGACCGCAGGTCAGGCCGCCTCGACGAAAGGGGTTCTCTGAACCCCATGCGGACGGTTGCCCTGATCGACTACGGGTCCGGAAACCTGCCCTCCGCCGAAAAGGCCCTGTGGGCAGCCGCGCGGACCCTCGACACGCCGTTCGACATCCGGGCGACGTCTGATCCGGCATTCGTGGCGGGGGCCGACAGCATCGTCCTGCCCGGCGTCGGGGCCTTCCGCGCCTGCATGTCGGCCCTGACCGCCCGCGACGGCCTGGTCGATGCCATGACCGAGGCCGTGCGCGGACGGGGCGTGGCTTTCCTGGGGGTCTGCGTCGGCATGCAGCTGCTGGCGGATCGGGGCCTGGAGTTCGGCGAGACGGCGGGTCTGGGCTGGATCGGCGGCGATATCCGCAAGCTCGAGCCCTCGACCCATGAGGCCAAGGTGCCGCACATGGGCTGGAACACCGTGCATCCGCGGCAGGACCATCCGCTCCTTCGCGGAATGTCCGATGGGGAACACATGTACTTCACCCATTCCTTCGCGTTTCATCCGGTATCGGCCGACGATTGCGCCGCAGACGTGGACCACGGGGGACGCTTCTGTGCCGTCGTGGCGCGGGACAACATCGCCGGCGTGCAGTTCCACCCGGAAAAGAGCCAGGGCGCGGGCCTTGCCCTGATACAGCGTTTTCTGGAGTGGAAGCCGTGATCCTCTACCCTGCGATCGACCTGAAGGGCGGCCACTGCGTGCGGCTGCTGCGGGGCGACATGACGGCCGTGACCGTGTTCAACGACAGCCCGGCGGACCAGGCGGCCCGTTTTGTCCGCGAAGGATTCCAGTGGCTGCACGTGGTCGATCTGGACGGCGCGGTGGAAGGCCGTTCGATGAATGCCGCTGCCGTGTCCGCGATCCTGCAGGCGGTGGCGATCCCGGTTCAGGTCGGAGGGGGCATCCGGACCCTCGAGGCGATCGAAACCTGGCTGGAGGCCGGCGTCAGCCGCGTGATCCTGGGCACGGTGGCCGTCAGTGACCCAGCCCTTGTGCGGGCGGCTGCCGCAGCCTTTCCGGAGCAGGTTGCCGTCGGAGTGGATGTGCGCGACGGTCGCGTGGCCGTGAACGGCTGGGTAGAGTCCTCGGAACTGACCGCGGTCGATATCGCCCGTCGCTTCGAGGATGCCGGGGTCTGCGCCCTGATCGTCACCGATATCGGGCGGGACGGAACGCTGGCCGGCGTGAACGTCGAGCAGGTGGGTGAGGTCGCCGATGCGGTGGGCATCCCGGTCATCGCCTCCGGCGGCATGGCGTCCCTCGCGGACATCGACGCCCTTCGGACCCGGCCGGGCGCCCCGATTGCGGGGGCGGTCCTCGGCAAGGCCCTGTACACCGGTGCCATTCGACCCGCGGAGGCTCTCAGCGCCGCACGACGGACGGCACCCCGGGCCGGAGGCTGAAGCCGCATGATCAAGACGCGCGTCATACCGTGCCTCGACGTCAAGGACGGTCGCGTCGTCAAGGGCGTGAACTTCGTCGCCCTGCGCGATGCCGGCGACCCGGTGGAGCAGGCCGCAGCCTATGATGCCGCCGGGGCCGATGAACTCATGTTCCTCGACATCACCGCCTCCTCGGACCAGCGGACGGCCATTCTGGACGTGATCGCGCGGACGGCGGACGTCTGCTTCATGCCCCTGTCCGTCGGTGGCGGCGTGCGCACGGTCGAGGACGCGCGGCGCCTTCTTCGGGCCGGTGCCGACAAGGTGTCGGTGAACACCGCTGCCGTCGAGGATCCGGATCTGGTCACGCGGATGGCGGACGCCTTCGGGGCCCAGTGCGTCGTGGCCGCAGTGGACGTCAAGTCCGTGGCCGCCGACCGCTGGGACGTCTTCACCTATGGCGGCCGCAGGGACACGGGCATCGACGCCCTCGAATATGCCGCCCGGATCGTCGCCAGGGGGGCGGGGGAGATCCTGCTGACCTCCATGGACCGGGACGGGGCCCGGACCGGCTATGATCTTGCCCTGCTCCGGGCCGTCACCTCGGCCGTGCCCGTCCCGGTGATCGCGTCGGGCGGCGCCGGCAGCATCGCCCATCTGGTGGAGGCCGTCCGCGAGGGCGGGGCCGACGCCGTGCTCGCCGCCTCGATCTTCCACTTCGGGGACATCTCCATCGCTGACGCCAAGCGCGGTCTCGCCGCCGCCGGCGTTCCCGTCCGCCTCTGACACGGACCCGCCGCGCCATGACCGATCCCGTCGCCCCTGATCCGACCCTGGCCGAGGTTCTGGCGCGCCTCGAAGCGACCATCCAGTCGCGAACGGAAACCGATCCCAAGGTGTCCTACACCGCGCGCCTGCTGGCCGACCCGACCCTGGCGGCCAAGAAGCTCGGCGAGGAAGCCGTCGAGACGGTCATCGCCGCCGTCGGCGCCGACCGGTCTGCCCTGGCGGCGGAGAGTGCGGATCTTCTGTACCATTGGCTCGTGCTGCTGGCCGCCCGGGGCGTGACCACCGCCGAGGTCGCCGCCGTCCTTGCCCGCCGGGAGGGCGTCTCGGGGCTGGCGGAAAAGGCCTCACGCAGCGTCACCCCCTAGAAATGCGCCGCCGGGATCCGGAATCGCCCTCTGCAGCTACGGATTATTAAGGCGAAGCCTTGCCAAAGTGCCGCCGCATCAACACTTCCGGAGCCGTCGGAACAAGCATCCGCTTCGTTTCGTTGACTTGCCGGTACGGGCGTCTAAAAGTCCGCCCGCGTCCGCCAACCGGATCTTCCTGTCGGCGCAACGAAAACTGGACTTGCTCTGATTGAGCCGTCGAGCTGGAGAGTAGAACGCATATGGCCGAGGCCACCTCCACCGGAAAGGGCGTCCGGAGTCGCCCCACCTCTCCGCACCTGCAGGTCTGGCGCTGGCACGTCACCATGGCCGCATCGATCCTCACCCGGGCGACCGGCATCGCGCTCTACGGCGGTGCTGTAATTGCCGCCGTGTGGTTTGCCGCCCTCATGGTCGGGCCGGATGCCTATGGGCCGGTGATGATCCTTCTGGGGTCTTGGCTCGGCAAGGTCGTGATGTTCGGCCTGACCTTCTCGGTCTTCTACCATCTGGCCGCCGGTCTGCGACACCTGGTCTGGGACGCCGGCAGCGGCTTCAATCCTCATACGGCCAACATGACCGCCGTCGGGGCCATGGCCTTCGCCCTCGTCGCCACGATCGTGGTCTGGGCGCTCGCCATCCAGACGGGAGCGGTGCGATGAGCAACGACAGCCAATTCCGCACCGCACTGGGGCGCGCCCGGGGTCTGGGCTCTGCCCATCACGGAGTCAGCGCCTTCATCGTCGAGCGCTCCACATCGGTGGCTCTGGTTCCCCTGTGCCTCTGGGCCGTCTATGCCGCCATCAAGGTGGCGCCGCTGGGTTATGAGAGCGCGGTCCTCATGCTGCGCCAGCCGGTGAACGCCATCATGTCCCTGCTGCTGGTCGGCGTGTCCTTCCTGCACATGCGGGTCGGTCTGCGGGTCGTCATCGAGGACTATGTGCACACCCCCGCGGCCAAGATCCTTGCCCTCCTGGCCAACAGCACCCTGTGCTGGCTCGGCTGGGCAATCGCAACCTTCTCCATCCTGTGGGTCGCCTTCGTCGGCGGCCCGGTTCACTAGTCGGACGGTCAAAAGAGCATGGCTCAGTACAGTTTCGTCGATCACAGCTACGACGTCGTCGTCGTCGGCGCCGGCGGTTCCGGACTTCGCGCGGCCCTCGGCTGCGCCCAGGCAGGCCTGAAGACGGCCTGCGTGTCCAAGGTGTTCCCCACACGCAGTCACACGGTGGCGGCCCAGGGCGGCATCTCGGCCAGCCTCGGCAACATGGGCGACGACGACTGGCGCTGGCACATGTACGACACCGTCAAGGGATCGGACTGGCTCGGTGACCAGGACGCCATCGAATATCTGTGCCGCAATGCGCCGGCAGCGGTCTATGAGCTGGAACACTGGGGCGTGCCCTTCTCCCGCACGGACGAAGGCCGGATCTACCAGCGCGCCTTCGGCGGCATGACCAAGAACTACGGCGAAGGCCCGATCCAGCGTACCTGCGCAGCGGCAGACCGGACCGGTCACGCCATCCTGCACACCCTGTACGGACAGTCCGTCCGCAACTCGGTGGAGTTCTTCATCGAGTATTTCGCCCTCGACCTGATCATGGACGACGGTGTCTGCCGCGGCGTGACCGCGTGGAAGCTGGATGACGGGACCCTGCACCGCTTCTCCGCCCAGCTGGTCATCCTGGCCACCGGCGGCTACGGCCGGGGCTACTTCTCCTGCACCTCCGCCCATACCTGCACCGGGGACGGCAACGCCATGGTGCTCCGCGCCGGGCTGCCCCTGCAGGACATGGAATTCGTCCAGTTCCACCCCACCGGCATCTATGGCGCCGGCTGCCTGATCACCGAGGGGGCCCGCGGCGAAGGTGGCTACCTGACCAATTCGGAAGGGGAACGCTTCATGGAGCGCTACGCCCCCTCCGCCAAGGACCTGGCCAGCCGGGACGTGGTCAGCCGGGCCATGACCGTGGAGATTCGCGAGGGTCGCGGCGTGGGGCCGAACAAGGACCACATCCACCTGCATCTGGACCATCTGGACCCGAAGATCCTGCACGAGCGCCTGCCCGGCATCTCGGAAAGCGCCAAGGTGTTCGCCGGCGTCGATGTGACCAGGGAGCCGATCCCGGTTCTCCCGACGGTTCACTACAACATGGGCGGCATCCCCTGTAACTATCACGGGGAAGTCCTGACCAAGGTCGGCGGCGATCCGGACAAGGTGGTTCCGGGGCTGATGGCCGTGGGCGAGGCCGCCTGCGTGTCCGTGCACGGGGCCAACCGTCTGGGTTCCAACTCCCTCACCGACCTGGTGGTGTTCGGTCGCGCCGCCGGTCTGCGCGCTGCGGAGATCGCCGAAAAGGGTGCCAAGATCCCCGAGCCGAAGGCGGCCTGGACCGATCCACACCTGGCCCGCTTCGACCGGTTCCGCAACGCCGCGGGCTCCGAACCGACGGCCAGACTGCGCCTCGAAATGCAGCGGGCCATGCAGGAGGACGTGGCCGTGTTCCGGACGGACGAGACCCTCCAGAGCGGTGTCCAGCGCATCACCGACGTCTATCACCGCTCGAAGGACATCGGCGTTTCCGACCGCGGCATGATCTGGAACACGGATCTGATGGAAACGCTGGAGTTCGACAACCTGATCGGCCAGGCGGCGGTGACGGTGGCCTCGGCCGCGAACCGGCAGGAAAGCCGTGGCGCCCATGCCCGGGAAGACTTCAAGGACCGCAACGACCAGGACTGGATGAAGCACACCCTGGCCTGGTTTGACCCGAAGAACGGCCACGTCTCCATCGACTACCGCCCGGTGCACGCCTACACGCTCACCAACGACATCTCCTACATCGCGCCCAAGGCGCGGGTGTACTGACGCTAGGGGTCGAAGACAGTCATGGTTCAGTTCACGCTCCCCCGGAATTCGAAGATCACCAAGGGCAAGCACTTTCCGGCACCGGAAGGTGCCAAGAAGGTGAAGTCCTTCAAGATCTACCGGTACGACCCGGAAACCGGTGCCAATCCCCGCTGGGACACCTTCGACGTGGCGGTGGATCAGTGCGGTCCGATGGTGCTGGACGCGATCCTGCACATCAAGAATACCATGGACCCCAGCCTGGCCTTCCGCCGGTCATGCCGGGAAGGGGTCTGCGGCTCCTGCGCCATGAACATCGGCGGCCGCAACACGCTGGCCTGCACCCATGCCTGGGACGAGGTCCCCGGCGATGCCGTGCAGATCTCGCCCCTGCCCCAGATGCCGGTTCTGAAGGACCTGATCCCGGACCTGACGCTGTTCTTCGCCCAGTACTCCTCCATCGAGCCCTGGCTGCACACCGACACCCCCATGCCGCAGAAGGAATGGACCCAGTCACCCCAGGACCGGGCCAAGCTGGACGGTCTCTACGAGTGCATCCTCTGCGCCTGCTGCACCACCTCCTGCCCGTCCTACTGGTGGAACGGGGAGAAGTACCTCGGCCCCGCGGCGCTGCTGCAGGCCTATCGCTGGCTGGTGGACAGCCGGGACGAGGCCATCGGCGACCGGCTGGATGACCTCGAGGATCCCTTCAAGCTGTATCGCTGCCACACGATCATGAACTGCGCCCAGGTCTGCCCGAAGGGCCTGAATCCGGCCAAGGCCATCGCCGGCATCAAGCGGATGCTGGTGGAACGGGTCGTCTGACCCCGCAGTTTCCGTCGGAGACGGTCCATTGGCGCGAACTCTCACAAGACCGGCAGCATTCCTCGCCCTGGTGCTGGCGTCAGCCGTCGCGGCGGCGGCGGCGGTGGCAATGCTCGCCACAGCCGTCCAAGCGGACGAGCCCGTGGTCCTGCCCAATGGCGGCATTCACAGCCTGACGAAGGA
This sequence comes from uncultured Caulobacterales bacterium, assembly GCA_903874895.1. GTDB lineage: Bacteria > Pseudomonadota > Alphaproteobacteria > Caulobacterales > Caulobacteraceae > CAIMFV01. The sequence continues at coordinate 87,269 of CAIQUG010000118.1, forward strand.
CGAGGACAAGATCCGTGCCCTGCTGTCCGGCTCTGGCTGGGTCTCGCCGGGTCTGTCCAAGACCCGCTGGCTGTACATGGTCTCGTTCCGGTCCTGCCCCGACTGCATCCGGTTCGAGACGGAACAGTTCCCGGACATCCACAAGGCCGGGATCGATACGCGCCTGATCCTCACCGCGCGCCGCGCCCGGTCCTCGGCACCGGAGCGCTCCGGTGTGGCCGAACTCTGGGCCCACCGCAGCTGGAAGACGTTCGAGACCTGGACCGGGATGCCCGTGGACGCCTGGACCGCCGAAGGCCTGCCGTCCGCCGATACCGATCCGGATCGTGCCGCCCTGCTCGAGAAGTCCCGCGCCCTGGTGGACGATCTGCGGCCCCTGCTTGAGGAAAACGGCGTGCGCTTCGCCTATCCGACCCTGATCTGGCAGGGTCCGGATGGTCATCTGCGCGGCTGCGCCTGCGAGGACCGGATCACCTATCCCTATATCCGCGCCGAGCTGGGCCTTCCCGCCGGCTGATCAGGTCGGCCAGGTTTCCTGCGCGAGGCCCAGCGCCTCTCCGGCCAGGTAGAGCGACCCGCAGATCAGGATATGCGAGGACACCCCGCCCGCCGTTGCGAGCCGCACGGCGCTTGTGACATCCGGGGCCGTGTCCGCCTGCAGGCCGAGGCCCGCCGCCACCGATGCCAGATCCTGGGAAGAGGCCGCTGCTGCCGCCGCGAAGTCCGTGAAGATCAGGCGGACATCGCGGCCGGCAAAGGCCTGGAGGATCCCGGTGGCGTCCTTGTTGGCCAGCAGCCCCATGATCACGGTGGCCGGACGGCCGTCTCTGGCCTGCAGGTTCTGCAGATGCGCCACCAGGGCCCGGGCGGCGTGGGGATTGTGACCTCCGTCCAGCCAAAGGTCGCAGGCGGCGGCATTTGCCCATCGTGCCAGGGGACCGGCGGTCAGGCGCTGAAGGCGCGCGGGCCAGCGGACCGTGGTCAGGCCCCCAGCAATGGCAGCGGCATCGATCCGACCGTCGCCGAGGGCCAGGGCCGCAGCAATGGCCAGACCGGCGTTCTCGATCTGATGCTCCCCAGGCAGGGCCGGGGAGGGCAGATCCAGCAGCTGATCCGGTCCCTGAAATGCGACGCCGTCCCCCGCCCGCCAGATGTCGAAATCAACGCCCATCCAGCTCAGGTCAGCGGACAAGCGCTCAGCCTCGGCCAGAATGACGTCCCGGGCTGCATCGGCCTGACGGGCCACGACGGCCCGCCCGCCCTGCTTCAGGATTCCGGCCTTCTCCCCGGCGATGCCCCCGAGGTCGTCACCGAGGAATTCCCGGTGGTCGTAGTCCACGGGGGCGATCACCGCCACGGCGGGGCGGGGGATCACGTTCGTGGCGTCGAACCGCCCGCCGAGTCCCACCTCGATGATGGCGAGGTCCGCGGGATGGGCGGCGAAGGCGTGGAAGGCGGCGGCAGCCGTGATCTCGAAGAAGGTGATGGGTTCCCCGGCATTGACCCGCTCCACCTCGTCGAGCACCGCGGCCAGCTCTGCGTCGCTGATCAACTCGCCGGCAATTCGGATCCGCTCCGCAAACCGGACGAGATGCGGCGAAGTGTAGACGTGGGTGCGCAGGCCCGCAGCTTCGGCGATGGCACGCAGGAAGGCCACGGTCGAGCCCTTGCCGTTGGTTCCGGCCACGTGGATCAGGGGCGGCAGGCGTTGCTCCGGTCGTCCGAGCGCGGCCAGGAGGCGGCTGACCCGGTCGAGGGACAGGTCGATCTTCTTGGGGTGAAGCGCCTGCAACCGCAGCAGGGCCGCATCATGGGCACCGAGAAAGTCACTCACCCCTGGGCCTGCTCCACCACCGGGACATCGGGATGGATCGGAGCCGCGCCGAACTGAAGCTCTGCCAGGTGGGCGTAGAGACCGCCCCTGGCAATCAGTTCTGCATGGCGACCCTCTTCCACGACCACGCCGCCGTCCATCACCACGATCCGGTCCGCGTTCTGCACCGTGGCGAGACGGTGAGCGATGACCAGGGTGGTCCGGCCGGTCATGGCCTTGGACAGGGCCAGCTGGACCAGCCGCTCATTCTCCGCATCGAGCGCGCTCGTCGCTTCGTCCAGCAGCAGGATCGGCGCATCACGCACCAGGGCGCGGGCGATGGCGATCCGTTGACGCTGCCCGCCGGACAGGGTCTTGCCGCGCTCGCCCAGGGACTGGTCGAAGCCGTCCGGCAGGGCCGAGATGAACCCGGCAGCCTCCGACGCAGATGCCGCCTGCTCGATCTCGGCACGGGTGGCGGCTTCCCGTCCGAAGCGGATGTTGTCGAGCGCCGAGCCGGAGAACAGGGACGCGTCCTGGGCCACAAGCGCCATCCGGGCCCGGACTTCCGCCGGATCGGCATCCCGCAGGTCGACGCCGTCCAGGGCAATGATCCCGGATTGCGGGTCATAGAACCGCAGGAGAAGGCGCAGGACGGTACTCTTGCCGGCACCCGACGGTCCCACCAGGGCCACGGTCTCTCCCGGGCGGACGCTGAATGTCAGCCCGTTCAGCGCGGGCAGGTCGGATCGACCCGGATAGGCAAAGCGCACATCGGCAAAGGAGATCGCCCCGCTGGCCGGGCGCGGAAGGGGCTTGGGCTTGTCGGGCGCCGCAATGGAGGGCTTGGCCGTCAGGATCTCGTCGATCCGGGACATGGCACCGGAGGCCTTCTGTACCTCGCCCCAAACCTCACCGAGGACCCCGACGGATCCGGCCGCCAGGACCGCGAGGAACAGGAACTGCAGGATCTGCCCGTTGCTCATCTCGTGGGCGTGGACCAGCGTGACACCGAGCCAGAGCACCGCCGCGATGCCTGCGGTGACCAGGGAGATGACCATGGCCGTCATGATCGCCCGGGCACCCACGCGGGCCACCGAGGCCTCGAACGCCGCCTCGACGGACTCCGCGAACCGCCGCGCCGCGAACCCTTCGCGACCAAAGGCCTGCACCGTCTCGAGCTGGTCGAGGGTCTCTCCGGCGTAGCCCACGGCGTCGGCAAAGCGATCCTGAGCGCGGATGGACAGGCCCCGCACCCGACGACCGAACACGAAAAGCGGAATGATGACGATGGGCACGAGTGCGACCACACCGAGCGTCAGCTTCACGGACACGCTGAGCATCATGGCCATGGCCCCGATGATCATCAGCCCGTTGCGAAGCACCATCGACATGGTCACGCCGGCCATGCTTTCGACGATGGCCATGTCCGTGGTCATCCGGGAAAGGACCTCCCCGGTGCGGACCTGCATGAACCAGGCCTGGTCGAGGGTCAGGACATGGCTGTAGACGTTACGGCGCAGGTCCGCGATCACCCGCTCCCCGAGACGGGTGACGCAGTAGAACCGGGCCGCCGTGGCGAAGGCGAGACCCAGGGACACACCCAGCGCGACGAAGAAGTCACCGATGCCGAAGCCGTGGTCCACGGCGATGCGCAGGGCGCTGGTGACGCCCAGCGTTGCACCGGTAGACAACAGCAGGAACAGGATCGACAGGACCGCCAGCCGCCAATGGGCCAGGACCAGAGGCACGAGCCGACGCAGGGGGCGCAGGTCACGGGACTTCTCCCGCTTGTCCTTGCCCGCCATGATCTCGGCGGCGAGAAGGGCCCCGCCCGACGGACGACCTTCGGCCTCTGTGGCGCCCGACGTGGCGGTGGTCATATGCGCACTCCTGATTCGGTCCATAACATCTCAAGAATCCCCCTGGCCTCTTGCCATGTGGGCAGGCCTTCGTGTACAGGCTCGCGACTTGGCGGCCCGTCGAAACGGCGGGCCTTCGCTCTTTTTTCGCCCCGGCGCATCCGCCCGGGCCTTAAGTCGGTCGGATCGCCCTATGAAACAAGACATTCACCCGGACTATCACTTCATCAATGTCGTGATGACCAATGGGACCACCTACCGCACGCGCTCCACCTACGGCAAGGAGGGCGCGACCCTGAATCTCGATATCGACCCCTCGACACATCCGGCCTGGACCGGTGGTCAGCAGCATCTGCTGGACCGCGGCGGCCGCGTCTCGCGCTTCAATGCCAAGTTTGCAGGCTTCACCGGCAAGCGCTGATCTTCGATCCTCGACCTTCGGGTTGGCGAAAGCCCCTGCGATCCGTCACAGGGGCTTTTTCGTGTCTGATCGCCACCTACACTTCACGCGCCAGAAAGAAAAAAGGGCCGACCAGGATATCCCCCGGCCGGCCCTTGTGCCGGAAGTCTGATGAACCGCGGTGGGGCGCGGTCCGATGTTTACTCAAATGTACCGGCGAAGGGACCGCGCCAGTTCGGAGCCATCGCTCCGACGGGCTTTTTTCTGCTGAGGCTGATAGGCGACCCGAGCGTGCTCCACGCAGTAGGGGCCATCATCCCCCGTCCGACGACCGCAGAAGCTGAAACCATCCGTTGCCGGATCGCCGATCGGCCATTTGCACATGTGAGCGCCGAGCGTCAGGACCGTGGCACTGCCGGGCTCCTCGTGCCGATAGCTGGGCACGGGGGGTTGCGGGGCGGCCGACAGGGGCTGCGGGGCGGGATTCGCCACTTCGGTGCGACGGGGAGGCATCGGGGCCTGCATCACCGGACGGGCGGGCCGGCTCGGCTTGAAGGCCGGACGCGCCGGTTGTGAGGGAGCCGCGCGACCGGACAAGCCCAGCCGGTGCACCTTTCCGATGACGGCATTGCGCGTCACGCCCCCCAGTTGCTTCGCGATCTGGCTTGCGCTCAGTCCGTCGAGCCAGAGCTTCTTCAGCGTCGCCACGCGATCTTCGGTCCAGCCGTTGACAGTCTCCATGCGCGCCCCCTGATGAGGTTCCACCGGCAACTGGTGGAACTATATGTTGTGTGCGGTCAGCAGGACTTCGTCCGGCCGACACCACATATCGTAAACAAACCCTTAAAGTCTACAATAGGCGCCTTGGGCTTCGTCCACAGGAACTAGATGTTGAATCGGGAATCTGTCGCCTCCGGATCGTGAAATCCTTGCGTTCGCGAGCTTGAGGACGCACATCAGATGCATGTCAGACCTGATCACCCGCCCTGCCGGCTCGGCCCCGCAGGCTCCTGAACCCGGCCTGGCCCTTCGCGGGCGGGGGTCGGTGGCCCCGCCCTCGCCGCGGGTCTATAACGGGATCAACTGGACCGGCCTCCAGACCCTTTATCTCAAGGAGGTCCGGCGGTTCTGGAAGGTGGGCCTTCAGACCATCGCCGCACCGGTCGTGACGACGCTGCTCTACATGATGGTGTTCGTGGTCGCGATGCGCAGCGCCAACCCGACGGTGGAGGGCGTACCGTTTGCCCAGTTCGTCGCACCCGGCCTGATCATGATGGCGATCTTGACCAACGCCTTTGCCAATTCGTCGTCGTCGCTGATCCAGGCAAAGATCATGGGCACGGCCCCGGACTTCCTGACCCCGCCCCTGTCGCCGCTGGAACTTGCAGCGGCGTTTTCCATGGGTGCCGCGACCCGGGGAGTGCTGGTCGGGCTCGTCACCGCCCTGTCCGTCTGGCCGTTTGCGCATTCGACCATCTTCAGCCTGGCGGCCGTCGTCTATTTCTCCGTTGCCGCGTCCCTGATGATGGCCTTCGTCGGCGTCCTCACGGGGCTATGGGCGGAGAAGTTCGATCACCTGGCGGCGGTTACCACCTTTGTCGTGACGCCCCTCACCTTCCTGTCAGGGACCTTCTACACGATCCATCGCCTTCCGGCCTTCGCCCAGACCTTCGCGGCCTTCAATCCGTTCTTCTATCTGATCGACGGATTCCGCTATGGATTTGTCGGCCATGCGGACGGGTCGCTGGTCGTGGGCGTGGCCTATACCGGTGGCCTGACTCTCCTGCTGGCGGTCGTGTCGTGGGCGGTGATCCGCAGTGGCTGGCGTCTGAAGAACTAGACCGCCCGCTCCGGCAGCGGTTCGAAGCGCAGCGGCCCGCCCCAGTAGGCCTGCAGCAGCGGGCTCGCATCCCCCGGCTCTCCGCTGGTCAGGAACCGGCGGGCTCCCCCCTCTCCGATCCGGTATTCCTCGTGCCGGGCCAGATACGCCGCCAGACTGTCCGCCACGGCGGTGGGCTGGTGGATCAGCGGCGTCTGCGGTGGCAGCGCATCCCGGAAAAGGTCTGCGACGATCTCGTAGTGCGTGCAGCCGAGGATGGCCCGGTCCGGCTTGCGGCCGATCCGGCGCGTCAAGGCCGCGACATGGCCTGCGATTTCCGACGCAAGATCTTCGCGGGACGCCCCGGTCTCGATCATTCGCGCCAGATTGGGGCAGGGTTCGGAAAAGACGGCCACATCCTGACGACGCTTGTCGATCTCGATTTCGTAGACGCGGCTGCTGGCGGTTCCCGGTGTCGAGAACACACCCACGACATCCAGCTTCTCGACCTTGTCGCCGCGACGATCTGCCTCGTGCTCCCAAGGCAGGCCCGTGGCGGCCTCGATGGTGGGAACGATGATGCCCAGGATGTTGAGGGGTCGCCGCAGTTCCCGGCGCAGACCGGGAAGCCAGGTCTGCTGCAGCCGACGCAGGGCGATGGCGGATGCGGTGTTGCAGGCCAGTACCACGAGGCTCGCCCCCTCGTCGAACAATCGCATGCAGGCCGAACGGGTCAGGTCCACCACCTCCTCCCCCGGACGGCCGCCATACGGGGCATTGGCCTGATCGCAGTAGTAGATGAAGTCGGCGGACGGCAGGCGTTCCACCAGCGCGCGATGCACGCTGAGGCCGCCGACACCGGAATCGAAGACACCGAGGCTCACGGGACCAGCACCACCTTGCCGACGTGGGTCCCGGCTTCCAGCCAGGCGTGCGCGGAACCGGCCTCCGCCAGGGGAAAGCTGCGGTCCACCATCGTCCGCACCTGACCCGCAGCGATCCACGGCCAGACGGTGGCCTCGATCGCCCGGGCCAGCCGGGCCTTCTCGTCCGCGGAACGGGGACGCAGGGTCGAGCCGGTGATCGTGAGGCGTTTCTGCATCACCTTCTGCAGGTCGATCTCCACGCGACCGCCGGCCTGGAAGGCGATGTAGACGATTCGTCCCCCGGGCTTCAGGCAGTCGAGGCCCTTCTGGGCAAAGTCCCCACCGACCATGTCGAGAATGACATCCGCGCCGCCGAAGGCCAGGGTCCTGGCGGAAAAGTCCTCGGTCGTCGTGTCGATCGCAAGGTCCGCGCCGATCCGAAGGGCGCTGGCGGCCTTGTCGGCCCCCCGGGCGGTGGCGATGACCCGGGCCCCGGCCGCCTTGGCCATCTGGATGGCGGTCACGCCGATGCCGCTGGTGGCCCCATGCAGCAACAGGGTCTCTCCCGACTTGAGAGCTCCATGCTCGAACACATTGGCAAAGACGGTGAAGACGGTTTCCGGCAGGCTGGCCGCCGCCACGGCATCGAGCCCGGCCGGGATCGGAAGGGCATGACGGGCATCCACCGCCGCGTATTGCGCATACCCGCCGCCGCCGAGGAGCGCTGTCACCCGATCGCCCACCGTCCAACGCTCCGCACCGGAGCCGAGGGCCGCCACCTCGCCGGCCACTTCAAGGCCGAGCGTCGAAGGGGCTCCCGGCGGCGGCGGATAGAATCCCAGCCGCTGGAGAATGTCCGGTCGGTTGACTCCCGCGGCAGCCACCCGGATCAGGATCTGCCCGTCACCCGGAACGGGCGTGTCGATCTCCACCGGATGCAGGGCGGCGGCCGGACCGGCTCCGCCGTCGACGGCGATGGCGATCATGCGGGCGGGTATGGACATGAATGTCTCCGGTCGTGGTCGATGGCCCGGCTCGCGTCGCCACACCGGACTTGCTACAGTGCTGGTTCGCCTGTCCGCGCCGGATTTGCAAGGGTGGCGGCGAACCCATGACGCGATTTGGGAGTTCCATCGGATGGACGAGCCAGCTCAACCCCGTCAAGCCCGCGGTGCCATTCCGGCGTCTCTGGCCAGGGAGGACCTGGATCTCTATTCCGTGGAGGAACTGGATCACCGGGTCGTCGTTCTGGAAACCGAGATTGCCCGGGTCCGTGCTGCGCGGGAGCGGAAGCTCTCCGGTCGGGCGGCGGCCGATGCCCTCTTCTCCCGGCGACCGGATTGATCCGGACGGGATGGCACGGCGGTTGCAGGGCCGGGACCTGTCTGAAGCGGTGGTCTTGCGTCGCCCCGCTTGCTGTGTTGCCATGATGCATAGGCAAGGGTTTGTGTGTGATGAACGAGGTTAGCTCCGCGCTCCCCCCCCGCGGTTCGGTCGTGCAGGATTTTGCACGCTCGGAACTGTTCGAACGCACGTTCCGCGAGGGGATGGAGTTGGTGGAGACGGCCGCCGTCTATCTGGACGGTCCGGGCCGGCAGGAATCCAAGCTTCTGTCCAGGAATGCGGCGCTGGCCTATGCCAGCGAGAGCATGCGCCTGACGACGCGGCTGATGCAGGTGGCCAGCTGGCTCCTGGTCCAGCGCGCCGTGCGGGAAGGGGACATGAGCGCGCAGGAGGCCTGCGATCCGCGCTATCGCATCGGGCCGCAGCCCGTCGCCCGACGGCCGCGCCTGGATGCAGTGGCCGCAGACGATGCGACGGTCGAGCATCTTCCCGGCGGACTGACGGAACTGGTGGACCGGTCGGAGCGCCTCTACGACCGGATCTCGCACCTCGACCGGCGGATGTATCTGGAGCCGGAAACCGACGACCGCCCGAATCCGGTGCTGAGCCAGTTCGAACGCCTGCGGGCCGCCTTCGACGGCCCGCAGATCTGATCGTCTCCTCGCGGGCCGCCCTCGACGGCCGACCCGGCCAGGATCATTCCGCCGGAAGCGTGTTTTCCGACCGGCGGCTCATCATCTGATCGAAGGACGACCAGACGCCGCCTTCACCCTGCCACTGTCCGCGGGTGGCGGCCTTGGAATATTCCGTGGCCCGGGCCTCGAAGAAGTTGGCGTGCTCCACGCCCGACAGCATGGCCTGCAGCCAGGGCAGCGGGTTTTCCTTCACGCCATAGAGGGGCGGCAGCTCCAGCTGGCGCAGGCGCCAGTCGGCGATGAAGCGGATATAGTTCTTGATGTCCTGAGGCTCCATGCCCTGCACCTCGCCCGCTTCGAAGGCGAGATCGATGAAGCGGTCCTCAAGGGAGACCACCGTGCGGCAGTTCTCGATGATGTCCTCGGCGATCTGGGGGGTCACCCCGCC
>CAIQUG010000119.1 GCA_903874895.1 uncultured Caulobacterales bacterium
CGTCATCGGACAGGTTGCCGATCCGCTCGATCGACAGCCGGATATTGTGGATATCCGCCAGCGTCTTCGCCATGGCCCCCTCCAGACGGCGCGGGATCCCCCGACGGAGCCCCTGCCCTCCCTATCCTTAACAGGGCGGCAAGGCTCAGCAAGGGCGGACGGCACCGTCGCGCCCGTCAGGCGTTCGGTGTCCCCTTGGCCGTTGCCGCCGCCGTGCGCGCCCGGGACGGACGCTGGCGGGCCGGACGCGGGGCCGCCGTCGCGGACGGCGGGATCGGCAGGGGGGCCGGTGTCACTGCAAGCGCCGGTGGCGCGACGGGCAGGTCAGCGGACGTCGGTGCAGCGGCCGACCCGGCGGCCCGGACCATGGCCCCGACGCTCCAGAGCGCCAGTCCCGTGGCCGCAGCCGCGTAGAAGGCGGGCCAAAGGGGCGAGGCGAGGCCCAGGCTGAGATGGATCAGGCGTTCCGGCGGCAGGACTTGCGGTTGGGTCATGATGTTCGCCTCTTCAATGGATTGGAATACGGGGGACCACTCGAAATCGGCAGGCGCAGGCACGGATATTGTGCAGCGCAACATAACATGGGTGCCAACCCGGCGCACCGGTTTTCGTCAGCCGCCGAGGGGATGCACCACAGCCTGGGCCCCGGTCTCGCCACACAGCCGGACCAGCTGCGCCGTCGTGGCGAGCGCGGCAGCGGCGGTTTCCGCAGCCCCCAGCACGATCATGGCGCACCCGTTCATGCGCATGGGATTGACAAGGGGCCGCAGGCGCAGCTGCGCCACATAGCCCCGGGCGTCCGGGATCGCTTCCAGCCGTCGGAGGAGGAAGTCGAGGGTCTCGAGGTCCTTGATCGGGGCCCAGATGGCCACCACCGCGTCCGGCATCCGGGCCAGGACCCGCTCGACCGTCTCCACCACCCGGTCATAGTCGTCGCCGGCCTCATAGGGGGGATCGATCAGGACCAGGGTGGAGGCCGCCGGATCGGGCGATACGGTCGCCACATAGCCGAAACCGTCCACCGTCCGCACCCGCACGACCGGACCCGGCCGCGGTCCGTGGCGGTCCAGGGTTGCGCGGAGAAGGTCCGCCTCCTCGTCGCGCAGCTCGCACGCGATCAGACCGTCTTTCGGCCCGAGCGCCCGGGCGGCCAGCAAGGGCGACCCCGGATAGTGACGAAGGCCCACCGGGTTGATGGCCCTCACCTCCGCCATCAGGATCTGCAGCTGGGGGTCGCAGGCCTCATCCGTCCCGGCCAGGCGCAGGATCCCGGCCGCCGCCTCCCCGGACTTCAGGGTCGGCGTGTCCTCCAGGTCGTACACCCCGGCACCGGCATGGGTGTCGATCACCCGGAGCGGCCGCCCGCGGTCCCGCAGGGCTGCCAGCAGACCCAGCAGCACGGCATGCTTCAGCAGGTCCGCGAAATTGCCCGCGTGGAATGCGTGCCGGTAGTTCATGTCCTGCGCCTCGCCGCCCTTGTAACTCCCTCCGCGGAACGCGATCTTCCCCGCATAGGGAAACAGACGCCGAACCAGGAGCTTCACGATGCGCTATAACCAGCTTGGCCGCACCGGCCTATTCGTTTCGGAGCTCTGCCTCGGAACCATGACCTTCGGCGGCACCACCCGCTGGGCCGCCATCGGCCGCCAGGACCAGGAGGCGGCAGACGCCCTGGTCCGGACCAGCCTCGAACACGGGGTGAATTTCATCGATACCGCCGACGTCTATTCCGAGGGCCTGTCGGAACAGATGCTGGGGCGTGCACTGAAGAACCTGGCCGTCAAGCGTTCCGACGTGGTCATCGCCACCAAGGTCTACGGGGCCATGGGCACCGGACCCAACGATGTCGGGGCCAGCCGGGGACACATCATGGATGGCGTCCAGCGCAGCCTGGAGCGCCTGCAGCTGGACCATATCGACCTCTACCAGATCCACGCCAATGACAGCGTGACCCCGGTGGAGGAGACGGTCCGCGCCCTGGACGACCTCGTCCGCCAGGGACTGGTCCGCTATGTGGGCGTCTCCAACTGGCAGGCCTGGAAGATCATGAAGGCTCTTGGCCATTCGGAGCATCGCAACCTCGCCCGGTTCGAGAGCCTGCAGGCCTACTACACCATTGCCGGGCGGGATCTGGAGCGGGACGTGGTGCCGCTGCTCAATGACCAGAAGGTGGGGCTGATGGTCTGGTCGCCCCTGGCCGGGGGTCTGCTGTCAGGCAAGTTCGGTCCCGGCTCGAACGGGCCTGAGGATGCCCGTCGCGCCAGCTTCGATTTCCCGCCGGTGAACCGAGACCGGGCCTGGGCCTGCGTCGATGTGATGCGCGGTGTCGCCGCGCGGCACGACACCTCCGTCGCCCGGGTGGCGCTGGCCTGGCTGCTGGCCAAGCCCTGGGTGACCACGGTGATCATGGGGGCCAGGACCCAGGAACAGCTGCTGGACAACCTGGCCGCCGCCGACCTTCGGCTGACGCCGGAGGACATGGCCGAGCTGGACAAGGTCAGCGCCCTGCCCCCGGAATATCCCGGCTGGATGACGGAGTTCCAGGGGGCCACCCGGATGCCGAAGCCCTTCACCAGGGCCTGAGGCCGGGGCAGTACCCGCCGGACCTTCAGTGGAAGTCCCGGGACTTCGGCAGGACCCGGACATTGCGGGGATGGCTGTGACGGGGCGGAGGGGGGCGCACACCCCTCTTCACCTCGTCCGCCCGGGACAGGGTGTCGCCCAGGTCGAACAGGGTCGGCTCCGCAAGGGCGATCAGCCGCGCGCTCTCGTCCGCCAGCCGGTGGCAGAGCACATGCACGATCCCCTCGGGGGCGCGCTGGATCCGCCCCTCCACCCGCATCAGCCGCGCGCTCATGATCACCTTGCGGTACTTGGCGAAGACCTCCGGCATGACCACCAGATTGGCCACGCCGGTCTCGTCCTCGAGGGTGATGAAGCAGACCTTGCCTCCGCCCGGGCGCTGGCGAACCAGCACCACGCCGGCCGTGGAGACGGGCCTGCGATCGGGCAGGGTCTTCAGGGCGTCGCAGGGCTTCACCCCTGCGGCGTCGAACCCGCGGCGCAGGAAGGACATGGGGTGCGCCCGCAGGGACAGGTGATGGCTCTGGTAGTCCGCCACCACATGCTCCGACACCCCCATCTGCGGCAGGTCGGGCACGGCCTCTCCCTCAGGCAGTCCGGCGAGCAGCGGGGCCGACGGCCCGGACTCCAGCCCCTTGATCCTCCACAGGGCCCCGCGGCGATCGAGGCCCAGGCCCCGGAAGGCATCCGCGTCCGCCAGCCGCATCATCTGGGCCGGGGTCAGGCCGCTGAACCGCACGAAGCGGTCGAAGTCGCCAAAGCGCCCTCCTGCCGTCGCCCGTCCCGCGACCAGCCGGTCGACCCAGACCTCTGAGGCCCCGTCGATCATGCGCAACCCCAGCCTCAAGGCCGGCCGGACCATGTCCTCCCCCGGTTCGGCCTGCAGCCCCGCCCCCGCTTCCAGCGTGCCGTCCCACAGGCTCTCCTCCACATCGATCGAGCGCACCTCCACCCCGTGCTCACGGGCATCGCGGACCAGCTGGGCCGGGGCGTAGAAGCCCATGGGCTGGGAATTGAGCAGGGCGCAGCAGAAGGCCGCCGGGTGGTGCCGCTTCAGCCAGGAGGACACATAGACCAGCTTGGCGAAGCTCGCCGCGTGGCTCTCCGGAAAGCCGTAGGAGCCGAAGCCCTCGATCTGCTTGAAGCAGCGTTCCGCGAAGTCCCGCTCATAGCCGCGGCCGGTCATCCCCTCCACCAGCAGGGCGCGGTACCGCTCGATCGTCCCCACGTTGCGGAAGGTGGCCATGGCCCGGCGCAGGCCATCCGCCTGGGCGGGGGTGAAGCCCGCGGCGGTGATGGCGATCTGCATGGCCTGCTCCTGGAACAGGGGCACACCCATCGTCTTGCCCAGCACCTTGCGCAGCTCGTCCGGATCCCCCCCGGCGGGACCCGGCAGCTCCGGGGTCTCCAGCCCCTGGCGGCGGCGCAGATAGGGATGCACCATGTCCCCCTGGATCGGCCCGGGACGGACGATGGCCACCTCGATCACCAGGTCATAGAAGGTCCGGGGGCGCAGCCGCGGCAGCATGTTCATCTGCGCCCGGCTCTCCACCTGGAACACCCCCACGGAATCCGCCTCGCAGAGCATGTCATAGACCGCCGGGTCGTCCTGCGGCACGTCGGCCAGCTCGGAGAGGCCCAGCAGGGCGAAGGCCCGGCGGATGCAGCTCAGCATGCCCAGCGCCAGCACATCGACCTTCATCAGCCCCAGCGCGTCGATGTCGTCCTTGTCCCATTCGATGAAGGTCCGGTCGGGCATGGCGGCATTGACCACCGGCACCGTCTCGTCCAGCCGCCCCTCGGTCAGCACGAAGCCCCCCACATGCTGGGACAGGTGCCGGGGAAAGCCGAGCAGCTCGCCGGCCATGCTCACCGCCTGGGCGATCACGGGGTTGGCCGGGTCGAGGCCGGCCTGGCGGATATGCGCGTCCGGCGGGGCCTCGCCCCAGGCCCCCCAGACCATGCCGGCCAGGGCCCCGGTCACATCCTCCGACAGGCCGAAGACCTTGCCGGCCTCGCGGATGGCGCTGCGGGGCCGGTAATGGATCACCGTGGCGCAGATCGCCGCCCGGTGGCGGCCATAGCGCTGGTAGATGTACTGGATCACCTCCTCGCGGCGCTCGTGTTCGAAATCCACATCGATGTCGGGGGGTTCGTCCCGCTCGGCGGAGATGAAGCGGGCGAACAGCAGATCATGCTCGGTGGGGTCCACCGCCGTGACGCCGAGGCAGTAGCACACCGCGCTGTTGGCCGCCGAACCCCGCCCCTGGCACAGGATCCCCCGGGACCGGGCAAAGCGCACCACGTCATGCACGGTGAGGAAGTAGCGGGCGTAATCCTTCTGCGCGATCAGCTCGAACTCATCTCTGAGGATGGAGGAGACTTTCTCAGGAATTCCATGGGGATATCGCCATCGGGCACCCTCCCATGTGAGGACTTCCAGATGGGCCTGGGGGCTGACACCGGCGGGGACCGGCTCGTTCGGATAGGTGTAGGTCAGCTCGTCCAGGCTGAAATGGCACAGATCGGCCAGGCGCAGGGTTTCCGCCAGGGCGGCGGGGTGGTCGCGGAACAGACGGGCCATCTCGGCAGGGGATTTCAGCCGCCGCTCGGCATTGGCCAGCAGGCGGGGGCCCGCCTCGGCCAGGGTCACATGCTCGCGGATGCAGGTCATCACGTCCTGCAGGGGGCGACGGGCGGCATCGTGGACCACCACGTCGTTCACCGCCAGCAACGGCACCCCCGTCCGCGCCGCAAGGTCCGCCAGCCGGTCCAGGCGACGGGCATCCATGGGACCGTAGTCCTGGGTCGTCGCCAGCCAGCAGCGCCCGGGCGCCAGGTTCGCCACCCGGTCCAGCCAGGGGACCAGGCCGTCGTCCGGCCGCGGCGGCGCCATCAGGGCGAACAGCAGGCCCCCGCCCTCCGGGCCCAGCTCGTCCGCCAGATCGTCGAATACCAGCCGGCACTCGCCTTTCAGCGCATCGTCGCGCATCGCGCCCCGGGTGATCAACCGGGACAGCCGGCCATAGGCGGTCCGGTCGGGGGCATAGGCCAGCAGGTCCGGGGCCCCGTCCTCGAAGGCCAGCCGGGCCCCGATCACCAGCTTCAGCCCGCAGGTCTTGGCCGCCACATGGGCGCGGACCACCCCGGCCAGGGTGTTGCGGTCCGTCACGGCCAGGGCGGAAAGCGCCAGGTCCCGCGCCCGCTCCACCAGCTCATGGGCGTGGGATGCCCCCCGCAGGAACGAATAGGGCGTGGCCACGGCCAGCTCCGCATAGGCCGGCCCCGTCCCACGGGTCACGAGAACAGCCCCTGCACATACCAGCGCGGTGGCGTCGCATCCGTATAAAGACCCTGGCGGAACACCCAGTAACGACAGCCTTTTTCGTCCTCCAGCCGATAGTAGTCCCGAGGCCCTGCTTCGGCCACCGCGGGGCTGCGCCACCATTCCGGCTCGATCCGCTCCGGCCCCTCGGCGCAGACCACCCGACGGGCCACGCGACGCCAGCGGAACCGCTCCGGCGGGCCGTCGGGGAGCTCCGCCAGCACCTCGATGGGCTGGGGAGGCTGCAGCAGGCGAAGGGGTCGCAGGGGCGCCCCGGCGAAGTGCGCCGTGTCCGCCGGGGCCGGGGGGGCACGGGTATGGACATAGGGCTCCAGAGTGGCCCCCTCCTCCGGCAGCCGCCGTTCCGGATGGTCCGTGAACCGGCGCACCGCGTCCGGGCCCAGCCGGGCGGCCAGACGGTCGGCCAGGGCGGCGAAGTCCGCCTCCCCATCCGTCTCCCCGGTCAGCTGCATGGCCCGGGGCACCAGCGGCTGCAGCAGAAGGCCGGTCAACCGCAGCTGGTCGAAGCCGAAATCCGCCTCCAGCCCCTCGTTGAGACCGGCCAGACGCTCCCGGAACAGGGCCGCGATCCGGGCCCGGTCCCGCACGGGGCGGCTGGTGGCCACCTGCAGCCGCCGGACCGCGCCATCGACCCGATAGAGCTCCAGCACCAGCCGCCGGGCCCCCAGTCCCGCAGCCTCCAGCCGGGTGCCGAGGTCGCCGGCCAGGTCGGCAATCACCGACAGCACGTGGTCCTCCAGCCAGATGGGGTCCATCAGACGCCGCTCTGCCCGCCAGGGAGGCACCTCCAGCGCCGTCACCAGGGGCGAGGCCCGTTGCCCCAGGGCCTCGTCAAGGCGGTCCAGCAGGCTGCGTCCCAGCCGCCGCACCAGGGCCGCCCGGGGCAGGCTGGAAAGCTGGCCGATCCGGCGCAGGCCCAGCCGGTGCAGCAGGGCCAGCTGATCCGGGGCCAGGCGCAGGGCGGCAAAGCCCAGGGGGGCCAGCAGCTCTGCCCCTGCCCCCACAGGCGCGGCGAAATCCTCGGCGCGGACCCGGGCCAGGGCCCAGGCCAGGCCGGGCGTGTCGGCCATGGCCAGCCGCGGGGTGAAGCCCGCCCGGACCACCCGGGCCCGCAGGTCGGCCATCAACGCCACCTCCCCGCCGAACAGATGCGCCCCGCCGGTCATGTCCAGCACGATCCCGTCCGGCGCATCCACGGCAAGCGCCGGGGTATAGCGGCGGCAGGCCTCCGCCAGACGACCGAGGGCGCGGCTGTCCGCCACGGGATCGGCCTCCAGCAACTGCACCTCGGGGCAGCGGGCGCGGGCATCCGCCAGGCTGAGGCCCGGGTGCAGCCCCGCCGCCTCGGCCCGGGCGTCCACCGCGGTCAGCCGCAGGGCACCCCTGGACCGGGCCACCAGCCCCAGCCCCGGCACCAAAGCCGGATCGCCGTCCGCCAGGGGCCGATCCCCAGGCCATTGCCCCTCAGGCGACAGCCGCATCCGGTCGGTGGCCAGCCGTTCCAGCCACAGATGCAGGAAGCGCCTCGGGCGTCCGGAAACAACAGTCCTCACCGTCCCACTCCACGATCCAGCGTCCCAGCAGCCCCCCTCCGGCGGCGCTGCGACGATTGCGGCGCAACACCAGCTCAAGCCCCGCCCCTCCCAGCCGGGGCCGCCGCAGCCCCCGCCGCCGGGCCCAGGCCACCGCCCCCTCGCTGGGAGCCGCCGCCACCTGCCAGCGGGTCATGGCCGCGCTGTTGCCCGAGGGCTTTAACGCCACGATAAAGGCCATGGACTCATGATCTTGTGCCCAGAAATTGAACCTCTGGCTGGCCGCCAGGCTGATCTGCTCCCCCGCTTCCACCTCGGCAATGGCCGCGGTGACCGCGCCGCTGCGCAGGGCCTCGTCCAGCACCTGCAGGGCGTCCGCCGGCCGACGCACCCGCACCAGGGCCAGCCGCGACGTATCCAGCCCCAGGGCTGCCAGACCAGGGCCATAGAGGCCGCCCCCCTCCCGCTCCGCCCCGGCGGACTGGACGATCAGGCCCCGCCCCTCCCGGCGACGGGCCAGGGTGCGAGCCATCAGCATGAGGGCAAAGCCCATGGCCGGTGCCGGTGCCGCCCCGTCGACGGGGGTCGCCTCGTGCAGGCCGAAGGGCAGCCCCCCCCCCTGGAAGCAACCGTCGATCTGCCCCAGACCCAGGGGCACCCCCGAGGCGCCCTCCACCGGCACCTGAGCCGTGGCCCGCCCGTCAGCCCTCAGGCGTCGCGCTGCGCCCACCCCCGGCCCCGCCGTCGCGCTCCGGGTCCTTTCAAGCGCGCCGATCTGGCGGCGCAGCCGGTCCAGCGGGTCTTCCGCCAGGCTCCCGTCATCCATGTCGCACCCACAATGTTCTTATTTTGTTCTCCTATAAACCTCCGCCACAGCGGGGAGTCAAGCCGCTGCGACGGATCGGTCTAGACTGTGCGCTGGACCCGGTCCTTGGCATTGGTGGCGGAGATCGCCTCCCGGGCCGCCGCCCAGGCCTCGTCGGTCCAGCTGCGCAGGGCGGAGAAGTTGCCCCCCGTGGCCAGATGGGCCCCGCCGTCGATGGCGATGGTCTGGCCATTCACATAGGCGGAGCCGGGAGACAGGAGATAGACCGCCAGATTGGCCAGCTCCTCCATCCTGCCGACCCGCCCCATGGGGTTGGCACTCATGTCGGAATAGGCCCGTTGCCCCGCCGTGGGATTCAGGCGCGCGGACATGCCCTCCGTCGGGAACGGCCCCGGCGCGATGGAGTTGAAGCGCACGCCCTTGTCCCCCCACTCCACAGCCAGCGACTGGGTCATGGCATTGAGCCCGGCCTTGGACATGGCCGAGGGGACCGTGAAGGGCGAGCCGTTCCACACCCATGTGGTCAGGATCGAGATCACGCTGCGATGCCTCACCCCCTCGGCGATCCAGCGCTTGCCTGCCTCCAGCGTGACGAAGAAGGAGCCGCGGAAGACGATGTTGGCGATGGCGTCGAAGGCCCGGGGCGACAGGTCCTGGGTGCGGCTGATGAAGTTGCCCGCGGCGTTGTTGACGAGGCCGGTGAGCGGGCCGCCGTCGGCCCAGACCATGTCCATCATTTCGGTGATCGCCTCAGGGACGCGGATGTCGCAGGCGAGGCCCTTGACCCAGCCGCCGGAGGACGCCGCATGTCGTGCGTTCAGCTCCGCCGCCGTCTCCTCGCAGACCTGCCCCCGCCGGCCGCAGACATAGACCTGGGCCCCCAGGATCAGGCAGGCCTCCGCCATCTCCCGCCCGAGCCCGGTACCGCCACCGGTGATCAGGATCCGCTCGCCCTTCAGGAGGCCGGGTTTGTACATCAGGTCGTCGGGGGTCATGGGCATCCTCCTCCAGGTTTTCCGCAGTCTGGCACCCCCCGGCCGATCTGCAAGCCGGACGCGGCGTCACCCGGCGAGATCGCCGCGGGCCGGACTTTCCCGCCAGATTTTGCGGCCAGATTTTCCATGGACGTGGCTCGCCCGCGTCCTCATTGTCGGGCAAACGCCGAATGGCGAACCAGGACAGGAACGAGACATGGCCATCGACAACCGCATCACCCGTCTGCTCGGGATCGAGTATCCGATCATCCAGGCCCCCATGGGCTGGATCGCCCGGGCGCAGCTGGCCTCAGCCGTGTGCGAGGCCGGCGGGCTGGGAATCATCGAGACCTCCTCCGGCCAGCTGGACGCCGTGCGCGACGAGATCCGCAAGATGCGCCAGCTGACGCAGAAGCCCTTCGGCGTGAACATCGCCCAGGCCTTTGTCCGCGACCCGGACATTGTCAGCTTCGTGGTCGATCAGGGCGTGAAGTTCGTGACGACTTCCGCCGGAGATCCAAGGCGTTACTGCGAACAGCTGAAGTCAGCGGGCCTCACTGTCTTCCACGTGGTCCCGTCCCTTGAGGCCGCGCTGAAGGCCGTCGCGGCCGGGGTGGACGGCCTGGTGGTCGAGGGGGGCGAAGGGGGCGGCTTCAAGAACCCCAAGGAGGTCTCGACCATGGTGCTGCTGCCGCTGATCTGTTCGCAGATCGACCTGCCCGTGGTGGCGGCGGGGGGCATTGTCGACGGCCGGTCCATGGCGGCCGCCTTCGCGCTCGGGGCGGAAGCCGTGCAGATGGGGACGCGCATGGTCTCCGCTGCGGAATCTCCTGTCCATGCGAACTGGAAGGACGCCATCGTCGCCGCCCGGGAGACCGACACGGTGTTCCTGAACCGGTTCGGGCCCGGCCCCGCCCTCCGCGCCATCCGGACGGAGAAGACCGCGGCCTTCGAACGTACGCCGCCGGAAAACATCATGGCCGAGTTCGCCCGGGTGAGTGAGCTCTACTTCGGCGGGGACCTGGAATGCTCCATCGCCCTCACCGGCCAGGTGGCTGGGCGCATCGACAAGGTGAAGCCCGTGGCCGAGATCATCGCCGAGACCGTCGCGGAATTCGAGGCGGTGACTGCCGCCCTGGGCCGTCAGTACGGGCGGATGGCGGAGGCGGCCCAGTGAACGCCCGGACGACCTCCGTTCCGCCGGAAGAACGCTCCCTCGGCGACATTCCGGAGATCCATGCTGCCCACCAGCCGGATCAGGTCGCGATCCGGGACCATGAGGGGGTGCTGACCTGGGCCGAGCTCGACGCCCGCTCCCACCGCCTGGCCTGGGCCATGGACCGGCGGGGCGTGGGCCTCGGCGACTATGTGACCATCGGCCTGCCCAACAGCATCGGCTTCCTCGAGGCGGCCATTGCCTGCTGGAAGGTCGGCGCCGTGCCGCAGCCCGTCTCCCACCGCCTGCCCCGGGGGGAACTGGAGGCTGTCCTCGACCTGGTGAAGCCGGTCCTGGTGATCGCCCGGCAGGACCTGTCCACGGACCGTCCGACCGTGACCATCGACACCCTGCTGGCAGAGGAAACCGGAAACCGCCGGTTCGAGAGCCGCATCTCGCCGGCCTGGAAGGCCCCCACCTCCGGCGGCTCCACCGGACGGCCGAAGCTGATCGTCGCCGGCCAGCCCGGGACCATGGCGGCGGCACCGACGGTGATCTGGCGCAATGCCCCCGACGACGTGGCCCTGATGCCGGGGCCGCTCTATCACAACGGTCCGTTCGTCTCCTCCGTCGGAGCCCTGGCGGCGGGCGGACGGCTGGTGCTGATGCCGCGCTTCGACCCGCTGTCCGTCCTGCAGGCCGTACAGGCGGAGCGGGCGACCTGGGTCTATCTGGTGCCCACCATGATGAGCCGCATCTGGGGACTGGGGGATGCGGTCCGGGCCCAGCACGACCTGACGAGCCTGCGCACGGTGTGGCACCTGGC
>CAIQUG010000120.1 GCA_903874895.1 uncultured Caulobacterales bacterium
GGCGCTGGCACCGGACTACGCATTTGTGACCTCCCGCAGGACACTGGCAAAGCTTGCGGCGGCGCTTGACGAGGGGGCGCCGCCTCCAGAGAGGCCTGACGGCCGTGGCCTGCAATCTTCGCCATTCGCAGCCCCTGAAACGCCGTCCGTCCGCGTGCCGCCTGTGGACTTGGCGTTGGTTGCGCCGCGTCTCGCGGGCATTTCGAGCTCCCCAACGCGCTCCCCACCTCGGGCCCTGCCACTCCGTTTCGAGATCCAGCGTGGGGTCTGGTACGATTGCCTTGGCCGAGAATTCTCAATCTACCATGAGGCGGGCGTGCCAAATTTCGAGCCTGACGTTCGCTACGGGGCCGCACGACAGTGGCTGGAATTGGTGCGTGACGACAGCGCGGACCGCCAGATCCTTCCCGGCTCCTTTGCCCACGTGGTTGACGCCCAGGATATTGCCTACGCCCCACGTGAGGGGGACTGGGTGGTTGTGGAGAGAAGCCGCGACGGCGGCCGCCTCATTGAGCGAACCCTTCGCCAGGTCAGTGTCAGGCCTGACGGTGTGCGTCTGAAGCTCTGTTCCTCCAACCCAAAACTCGCCTCAGCTCCAGACGCCTTCATCTTCCTCGACGGCCACGCGCATGACGTTGATCCCGCAGGATCGCGCGAGGATCTCTTCCCGACAGGGGGCGGGGCCGTCGACGGGGCTGCCGTCGCGACCAGCGTCGCCGGCCTCGTCGTCGGATCCTACCGCATGTGGTAGGTGGCGCTTAATGCGATCAATGAACAAATGCGATTGACAATGCGTCGATAAAATGCGATCTCACTGTCCAGTGATGGAGGCGCAGATGCATACGATGCAGGTGGAGATTTCCCTGACCCTGACAGTGGGTGGGGTCTACGACCGTCGTGACGAGGCCTGGGAGCAGGTCGAGATCGAAGACATGTTTCTGAGACGTGGCGGGATGCAGATCGACGTCCTTCGCGGCGTCGACCGACGCGCTTCGGCTGTTCAGGCGATACTTGCGAACCTGACGGATGGCATTTGCGAGGAGGTCGAGGATCTCCTGACAGCCGACTACTTCGCCGATTTCATTCCCTAGAGGGGGCGCGCAATGGCGGGCTGCCGTTGGGGCAAGTCGCCGCAGTTGCAATCCCAATTCGCGCTTGGCGCACCCACTGACAATTGACCCATCCAAATGCACCCACGCAGTCGTTTGCGTGCAGCAAGGCTCATTGAGGAGGCTGTCCAATGATGGACGATATTTTTGACAGACTGTTCCAACCCTTTGAGCCGGGCGAGGTTCACTGGCGACTGACGGCCCTCGATCTGGCGAGCGGCCGGGGACTTGCCTTGGCCTATGTGGATGCCCGCGACGTCATGGACCGCCTCGATGTCGTGGCCGGGCCGGAGGGGTGGCAGTGCCGCTACAGTCACGCCGAGGGCAAGACCGTCTGCGAGCTGGGCTTAAGGGTAGCCGGGGAGTGGCTGTGGAAGGCGGACGGCGCGGGCGACACCGACGTTGAAGCTGAGAAGGGCGCGCTCTCCGACGCCTTCAAGCGGGCAGCTGTCCGTTGGGGGATTGGCCGATATCTCTACGGCATTGGCCCGGTCTGGGTGGCGCTGGACCCCGCAGCCGACGACGGATCGGCGCCGGCGATTGCGCCGCGGGAGTTTGCGCGCCTTCGGCGGATTATCGGAGCGGCGACCGGTATTCCCCGGAAGTCGTCTGCCCAAGCCAAGCGTGACGGCGACTTCGAGTATTGGTCTGCGCGCCTCGAGGCTGAGGACACGCTCGAGGGTCTCGGTGCCGTTGGCCGGGATTTGAAGCGGGCGCTCTACAACTTGCCCCACGCCTTCCACGAGCCGCTCGAAAACGCCTACCTCCTGGCGCGGGAGCGTATCCTCGGTGCACAGTGGACCGTCCACTCGGCCGCTTAGGTGGGCACCGCTATGCGGCCGCCCGCCCGGATAGGCACCTTAGCGCAATTCCGGATCAGCAATTTGTTTGAGCTAACTGCCAAATGTAGTAACGTAGCTACATATTCGTCCGGGCCGGACGTGGCCTGGTCTTGGACGCAGCTGAGGGTGAGACGCTGATGCCGATCACGACTGTATCGAGCCGTGAGTTCAATCAGGATACGAGCGGCGCGAAGAAGGCGGCCAGCCGGGGGCCGGTGTTTATCACTGACCGAGGGACGCCGGCCCACGTGCTCTTGAGCATGGCGGACTACATGCGCCTCATTGGCCAAACCCCGAAGATCGCTGACCTGCTGGCCATGCCGTGTGCTGAGGACGTGGAGTTTGATCCAGGTGCCGCCACGATCGGCAGCCGCCCCGCCGATTTCAGCTAGTGTTTCTCCTTGATACCAACGTGGTCTCCGAACTCAGGAAGTCGAGCTCTGGGCGAGCAAACACAAATGTCACCTCCTGGGCGCGTACGGTCGACGCGTCGGCCCTCTACCTGTCAGCGATCAGCGTCCTCGAACTGGAGTTGGGGGTCCTGCAAATTGAGCGGCGCGACAGCCGGCAGGGCGCAGCGCTGAGGTCTTGGCTCGACGGGCAAGTGCTGATGGCCTTCGAGGGGCGGATCCTGTCCGTCGACGGGGCCATCGCCGTCCGGTGCGCGAGGCTCCACGTCCCCGATCCGCGCTCCGAGCGCGACGCACTCATTGCCGCCACGGCGCTTGTCCACGGGATGACGGTCGTGACACGCAATACGGCAGACTTCGAGACGACGGGCATCGCGCTCCTCAATCCCTGGCGGGCGTAGGTTGGAGGTCTCCATCTCCAGTTCTGCCAATATCTTCACCTCAGAGTGGATGCCCGCGCCGGCGTCGCTGGATCAGGGCGTGGCCCTCTACGCGATCGGCGACGTCCACGGCCGTCTCGATCTTCTTCGGGGGCTCGTGGATTACCTTCAGGGCCACGTTTTCGTCGCCGACGGCCTAGAGCGCCGGCTCGTCATGTTGGGGGACTACGTTGACCGGGGACCAAGCGGGGTTGCGGTCCTCTGCTACCTCTCCTGCCTCAAGCTCGAGGGCGTGGAGCTCGTCACGCTTAAGGGCAATCACGAGGAGTACCTTGGGGCGTTCCTGAGCGCCGACGATATTGGTGCCAGGTTCACGCAGCTATGGCTCGTCAATGGGGGCCGCCAGACCCTGGCGGAGCTCGGCATTGACGACAACGACCTCGCGGACCTCGATCTCGACGCCGTCAGGCAATTGGCGAAGGCGCGAATGCCCGCGCCGGCTTTGGCGTTCCTCTCTGGGCTCGAGCCCTATCTGAGAATTGGGCCCTACCTCTTTGTCCACGCGGGCGTCGAGCCAGACGTTCCCTTTACCGATGCCGCGGAGGGGCTGACGACGATACGGGAGCCTTTTTTGAGGGCGTGGGGCTGGATCCACGACTTTGTCGTCGTTCACGGTCACACGATCTGCGGGCCCGATGTCCTCCCCCACCGGGTCGCCGT
This sequence comes from uncultured Caulobacterales bacterium, assembly GCA_903874895.1. Taxonomy (GTDB): domain Bacteria; phylum Pseudomonadota; class Alphaproteobacteria; order Caulobacterales; family Caulobacteraceae; genus CAIMFV01. Next base: position 3,462 of record CAIQUG010000120.1, read on the forward strand.
CGACAGTGGGGCGTGGTTTACCGGCATCTTGACCTGCGTTGAGCTGAGGGAGGACCGACTGAGGTTCATCGCGGCAACCTTCGACCACGACCTCAGCAAGCTAGATCGTGTTCCCTACCGTCAGGTCCCTGCCCACTCAGCGTGGTCGCTAGCATCGGGACGGGGCGTCGCTGAGGCCTCACCGACTAGGCTATAAAGCTGGTCGCTACAGACCTGGATGATCTGTAAGAGGTCGGCTATCCCTAAAAGAATGCCCGGATCGAACTCGGTCCTGTGAGGTGGACCCCATCTTCCGTACAGTTTGGCGGCTTGGCTAAGGTCGGTTCAGGTGTGTTTTACGCCGCCAGTTGGTCCTCAGGTTTAGCCCTATCCGGGGCGAGCCCCGGATAGGGCGGCGCGCCGGTCTGAGCCCCATAGACCTCGTCCGGCGTGGCGCCGGCAAGGGCCGAGTGAGGCCTGTGGCCGTTGTAGTAGGTGATCCACCGAGCGAGGCCGGCCCGAAGCTCCGATCCCGTCTCGAAGGCATTGATGTACACGCACTCGTATTTGAGGCTGCGCCAGAGGCGCTCGATGAACACGTTGTCCATCCAGCGGCCCCGACCGTCCATCGAGATCCGGACGCCGGCGGCCTTCAGCACCTCGACGAACCGGGGCGAGGTGAACTGGCTGCCCTGGTCGGTGTTGAAGATGCTGGGCACCCCGA
>CAIQUG010000121.1 GCA_903874895.1 uncultured Caulobacterales bacterium
AACGTTGGAGAGCGGAAGCGACCCGGGAACCGGCGGTGCCGCCAGGGCAAGGCCCATCCCGGTGACGAGGTCACTCTCCCGGAACGGCTTGCAGACGATGACCGCGTGGGGGAAGGCCTCCCGGACCCGGGTCTCGTCGGTTGTCACATAGACATGGGGAATGTGCCCCGTCGTCAGGATGATATGCATGGCCGTGATGCCGCTGCCGGGACTCAGCCGCTCATCGACGATCATCAGGTCCGGCGCAAGGGCCCTGGCGGCAATGATGGCAGCGCCCTCGCTGGCGACGCTTGCGCACACCTGGTGCCCCATTGTCCGCAAAAGCTCCTCGAAGAGCATCGCGATCATCGCATCGTCCTCGACCACCAGAATACGCAACGGACCCATTGACTGACGACACTCCCCGCCGAAGGCAGCCCCAAAACACACGAAAAACGATAGAATTTACGTAACCACGCTATGACGATTGAAAAATATTCGCGACCCTCGGAAAATACCTAGTCGATAAATTTCATTATAAAATTCGGATACTTAACTCCGTCATCTCCGCTATACTATTTCGCTGGCAATTTACTTAAATAAAGCGCTCATTCGTGGCTGAAAATTCCAATGGAAAGCGCTCGAACATGGCAGGCCCCAGACCCGCACCTCCGGCGGCGGACGTGGCGGCATCCGGTCCGGTGCCTGCCTTCAATGGCTTGCGCATTGCTGCAATCGGAGCGTCGGCCGGCGGCCTCGACGCCTTCCGCCGGCTGGTGTCGGCCATTCCCCCGGCCAGCGGTGTGGCCTGGATCCTCGTCCAGCACCTGGAGCCGAACCACGCGAGCATGATCGTGCCGCTGATCGCCGATCACACCGGCTTGCCAGTGACCGAGGCCGCGGACGGCATGGCCCTGGTTGCGGACCACATCTACGTCATCCCGCCGCGGGCCTTCCTGTCGGCGGTCGATGACGTGCTGCACATCTTCAAGCCCACCTCGGACCTGGGGGCCCGTCTGCCCTTCGACGTGCTGCTCAACAATCTGGCGCAGCACTATGGTCCGCGGGCGGCTGCGGTGACCCTGACGGGCACGGGATCAGACGGGGCGCTCGGGTCCCGGGCCCTGAAGGCCCAGGGCGGGCAGATCTTCGTCCAGTCGCCGGAGGAGGCCGAGTTCGACGGCATGCCACAGGCGGTCATCAGCACCGGATGCGCCGACCAGATCCTACCCATTGCCGAGATCCCGGCTGCTGTGGTGCGTCACGACCCCCACCCGCTGCAGCCGGTCGGAAACACTGCGCCGGGCGAGGCGGCGGTCTTCCAGGCCATCCTCGATCTGGTCCGGCACCGGACAGACATGGATTTCGGCCTCTACAAGCCGGGCACGGTCCGTCGCCGGATCGAGCGGCGCATCGGGCTGGCGGGCCTGAAGGTCACCGAGGCCGCCGCGTATCTCGCGCGCCTGTCCACGGACGATACGGAACTTGACCACCTGTCCGCGGACCTGCTGATCAACGTCACCGCCTTCTTCCGCGACCCGGAGATCTTCGAGGCCCTGGCGCTGCGCACCCTTCCGGACATCATCGCCGCCCACCGGGGCGATGGTCCGATCCGCGTGTGGGTGGCCGGATGCAGCACCGGCCAGGAGGCCTACAGCCTCGCGATCCTGTTCCTGGAGGGACTGGAGGCGGCCGGGGGTGGGGTGGAGCTGCAGATCTTTGCGACGGACATCGACGAGGACGCCATCGCCCAGGCCCGCATGGGTCGCTATCCGGCCACCATCGCCGCGGAAGTGCGGCCGGAGCGCCTGAAGCGGTATTTCGTCAAGGACCGGGACGGCTTCCAGGTCAGTCCGGCGCTGCGGCAGCGGGTGGTGTTCAGTGTGCAGGACCTGTTGCAGGACCCGCCCTTCTCCCGCCTCGACATGGTCTCCTGTCGCAACCTGTTGATCTATTTCGGTCCGGAGGCGCAGGCCAAGGCCCTGTCGCTGTTCCATTTCGCCCTGTTGCCGGACGGGGTGCTGCTGCTGGGCGGTGCCGAGGCCCCGGCGCACGGGGAGACATCCTTCGCGACCCTGTCCAAATCCGACCGGACCTTCCGCCGGATGCCCCGCCGCGACGGCACCGGTCCCAAGGGTGCCCTGTCCGCGCTGCGGGTCGGCGCGCCGGACCCGATGCCGGACGCGGCGGCTCACCGGAAGGATCGCCCGACCCGCATGTCGGACCTGACCCGGGACCTGATCGTGGCCGAGTATGCCCCGCCAACCATCCTGATCACGCCCGACCTGGACTGCCTGCACACGGTGGGGGACCTCGACCCCTATCTGCGGGTTCCCGCGGGTGAGCCGAGCCGCTCCCTGCTGGACCAGGCCCGCCCGGCCTATGTTGCGACCCTGCGCGCCGCCTTGCACCTGGCCCAGCATGACCGCCGACGGGTCTCCCTGGCGGTGTCCACGGCGGCGGATGCGGAGGCGGGGCAGCAGACCCTGATCGAGGTGACCCCGGTGCAGCTCGAAGGATCCCCCCTCTTCCTGGTGAGTTTCAGAAGCCAGCCCATACCCCAGCGCCCGGGGAATGACGCCGCCCTGCCGGATGCCGTCCAGACAGCCCTGCAAGAGGAACTGGCCGCCGCAAGGATGCAGCTGGCGGCCGCCATCAGCGACCTTGATGCCGCCGCGATCGATCGGAAGATCATCAGCGAGGAGGCCCAGTCGATCCAGGAGGAATACCAGTCAACGAACGAGGAACTGCTGACCTCCAAGGAGGAACTGCAGTCCCTGAACGAGGAGCTGACCGCCCTGAACACCCAGCTGCAGGAAACCCTGGAGCAGCAGCGCAGCGCGTCCAGCGACCTGCAGAACGTGCTCTACAGCACCAACATCGCCACCCTGTTTCTGGACCGGAAGCTGCAGATCCGCTTCTACACACCGGCGACGACGGCCCTGTTCCGCCTGATCCCCTCCGACGTCGGTCGCCCCCTCGCCGATCTGAAGAGCGTGGCCACCGACCCCACCCTGCTGGGCGATGCCAGCCGTGTGCTGGAGACCCTGACCACCGCCGAGTACATCTTCCAGGCCGCCGACTCGAAATGGTTCCGACGACGGATCTTTCCCTACATCGGCGCGGACGGCGGCGTCAGCGGCGTGGTCATCACCTTCTCGGACGTCACCGATCAGCATGCGGCCGCGACGGCGCTCGATCTGGCGCGCAGCGAGGCCGAACGGGCCAACGCGGCCAAGTCCCGGTTCCTCGCGGCGGCCAGCCACGACCTGCGGCAACCCCTGCAGACCCTGTCCCTGCTGCAGGGGCTGTTGGCAAAGACCGTCAGCGGCGACGGGCCCGCGCGTCTGATCGCCCGGTTCGACGAAACCCTCAGCGCCATGTCGGGAATGCTGAACACCCTCCTCGACATCAACCAGATCGAGGCCGGCGAGGTGCGTCCCGTCCGCTCGGACCTGGCCATCGGGCCGGTGCTGCAGCTGATCAAGGACGAATTCACCTACCATGCCCTGGCCAAGCGCCTGACCCTGAGGGTCGTGCCGTCCCGGGCGCTGGTGAACACCGATTCCCGCCTACTGGAGCAGATCCTGCGAAACCTCGTCTCCAATGCCCTGAAATACACGCCGGAGGGCAAGGTGCTGGTGGGATGCCGGCGGCGGGGCGACCGCCTGCGGATCGAGATCTGGGATACCGGCGTGGGCATTCCCGAGGCCGATCAGGCGCGGATCTTCGAGGAATATCAACAGCTGGACAACGAGGCGCGGGAGCGCAGCAAGGGTATCGGCCTCGGACTGGCGATCGTGAAGCAGTTGGCCGGATTGCTGGAGCACAAGGTTACCGTCGGCTCCGTTCCCGGCACCGGATCCCTGTTCGCCATCGAACTCCCCCTGATCCGCCCGCAGGTCTCCGCCCGGGCGACCGGGGCCGTGCCCCGCGTGACGGATCCCACATCCCTCGCGGGGCGCGCCGGGACCATCCTGGTGGTGGAGGACGATCCGGAACTGCGGGCGCTGCTGGTGGAGGTCCTTTCGGTCGACGGACACCGGGTGCTGGCCGCAGCGAGCGGACCGGAGGCCCTGGCCGTCGTGCAGCGTGAGCGGTTCCGCGCCGACGTCATGCTGATCGACTACAATCTGCCCGGCGGCATGGACGGCATGGAGACGAGCCGCCAGCTGAACATCGTGGCAGGTCAGGCCGCCGCGGTGATCGTGCTGACGGGCGACATCTCGACCCGGGCCCAGCTGGCCATTGAGTCCGGCGGAGCCGTCCGGCTGAGCAAGCCGATCAAGACCGACCTGCTGCGGGAGACCCTGCGCCACGTCCTGGCCGCCGGTTCCCGACCGCGGCCCCTGCCCGCGACCGTCGCCGAAGCCGGCGAGCCGATGGTCTACCTGGTGGATGACGACGACCTGCTGCGGCAGACCCTTCGCGACGTGCTGGAGGCCGAGGGCCGTACGGTGCAGGACTTCGCCTCCTGCGAGGCGTTCCTTCGACGGCCGGGGACCCATCGCGGGGGATGCCTGCTGCTGGACGCCTATCTGCCGGGGATGAGCGGTCTGGAGCTTCTGAAGCAGCTGAGCGGATCCGGCCACACCTTGCCGACCATCGTCATGACCGGCCGCAGCGACATCGCCACCGCCGTCAACGCCATGAAGGCCGGGGCCATCGACTTCATCCAGAAGCCGGTCAGCCGGGACGACCTGGTCGCGGTCATCGACCGGGCGCTGGAGCAGGCCCGGGATACCAGCCGGGCCTCGGAGTGGCGCGACGACGCCATCCGTCACATCCATGCCCTGACCCCCCGCCAGCGGGAGGTCATGGACCTGGTTCTGGCCGGGCATCCCAGCAAGAACATCGCCGCCGACCTGGGGATCAGCCAGCGGACCGTGGAGAACCACCGGGCGTCGATCATGAAACGGACCGGAACCCGGTCCCTGCCCGCCCTCGCCCGGCTCGCCGTGGCTGCGGCCCTGTCGTCGGACGCCCCCAGCCCCGCCTGAGCGGCCCGGTTCCGCCCCGGCGTGAGTGATTTCCGAGGCTGACGTCCTCGCCGCGGGATCCGTACTGTCCCTCATCGCCTGACGCGTCAGCGGCCGATCGACTGCCGCGGCCACAGCTTCGGACGGGTCGCACTGCCTGCGGCCAGGACCTTCCCCGCCGCTGAAAGGTGACCTCACATGCTCGGCACGATCCTGATCATCGTCCTCGTCCTCATGCTGATCGGTGCCCTGCCGCGCTGGTCGCACAGCGCCAGCTGGGGTTATGCGCCCAGCGGCGGGCTCGGCCTCATCGTGCTGATCCTGGTCATCCTGCTGCTCATGGGCCGCCTGTGACGGTCAGGACGTGACCGACGGACGCGCGGTGCCTCGCCTCCTTCCCCCGATGACCTTTCCCCCACTGCCCCGCGTGACCTCCGTCACGCTCCAACTTGAGAAAGCCTCCTCCATGAAAGTCCTAGCTCCCCTGCTGGCCAGTGCCGCGATCGCGGTTTCCGGCCTCATGCCCCTCGCTCTTGCCCAGCCGGCCGCGGCCGCCGCATCGGCAGAGGACCTGAATGCGGAAAGCCGCCACGCCCTTGAAACCCTCTACAAGAGCAATCCCACCGCCGAAGTGATCGGACATCACGCCCGTGCCATCCTGATCTTCCCCAACATCGTCAAGGCCGGTCTGGTGTTCGGCGGGGCCTATGGCGAAGGCGAGCTGATGCACGACGGCAAGGTCCAGGGCTATTACAACTCCGTCGCCGCATCCTGGGGCCTGCAGGCCGGTGCCCAGTCCTTCGGCTACGCCGTGTTCCTGATGAGCCCCAAGGCCGTCGAGTATCTGGAAAAGACCTCCGGCTGGGAAATCGGCGTCGGCCCGACCGTGGTGCTGGTGAACGAGGGCATGGCCAAGAACCTGTCCACCTCGACCCTCAAGGACGACGCCTATGCCTTCATCTTCGACCAGCAGGGTCTGATGGCCGGTCTGACCATCGAAGGCACGAAGATCTCCCGCATCAAGGCCAAGTACTGAGGTCTTACGCCCCAGCGGCGGTTGCGACACGACATGACGCGGCGCGGGGACCTCCCCGCGCCGTTTCAGCTTGAGCGGGGGCTGTGAAGCGGGTCCGGTCCCTGCGAATTCGGACTCTGGGGATTTGGCATCAGGGGAGTTGGCATCTGGGGAGTTGAGGTCCGTGCGGCGAGCGCGGTCAGGGCGCTGCGGGCCGCCGACATCACGGACGCCCGGTCGGCCCGGGCGGAGAGCCGGGCGGCGCGGTCCGCGGCGTCGGCTGAGGCAATGAGCTCCCGGTCGGCGATCAGCTGGGCCGCCATCCGGTGCAGGCGGGCCGTGGCCTCGTGCGCGTCTGCCGCGGCGTGATGCAGGGACATCAGCATGGGCCGGATCCTTCGGCGGTCTCGGACCGCGTGCGCTCCACCGTCACCACGCGGAACTCGACCAGCTGCGCCGGGCCGAAGCTGTTGACCATGGCCACATCGGTGGCATCCCGCCCCCGTGCAATGAGCACCCGACCGATCCTGGGCTGGTTGTTGCGGGCGTCGAAGGCATACCAGCGATGATCGAGATAGACCTCGAACCAGGCGCTGAAATCCATCTCTCCCACCACCGGCACGCCGATGTCGCCCAGGTATCCCGTGCAGTAGCGGGCGGGGATGTTCAGGCAGCGGCAGAGGGCAATGGCCAGGTGGGCATAGTCCCGGCAGACACCGACCCGCTCCCGGTAGGCGTCCCAGGCGCTGCGGGTGACGCGGGCGTGCTCATAGCCGAAGCGGATGTGCCCGTGGACGAAGTCGCATACGGCCTGCACCCGCGCCCAGCCCGGCAGCGTGCCCCCGAACAGGGACCAGGCCGTCTGCATGAGTTGGTCGGTCTCGCAGTATCGGCTGCCCAGCAGATAGACCAGCGCCGAGTCCGGCAGGTCCTGCGCCGCCACCTGGCCGGCGCAGGGGGCGCAGATGTCCACGGCCCCGTCATCGGATATGTCGAAGCTGGAGGACAGGGTGAACCGTCCCGTCGGGGCCAGCACGCGGCTGCAGAGATTGCCGAAGCCGTCCAGATACTGCCGCACCTCGACACCGGGATCGGTGCGGATCCACTCGGGCGTCAGCAGGCGGTCCCGCAGGCCGGGATGCACGCTGAGGGTCAGCAGCATCGGTACGGGCGGGGGACAGTCATAGGCAATCGTGAAGCCGGCCGAGATGCGCATGGTCGGGGCGGGTGTCCTGCTGACGGAGCAAAGGGCCAAGGTGAACTATCCGGCCCGCAGTCCCCGGCGGACATCCCCGGAAAATACTCAAGGCCGGACCGGAGTTGCCTGATGTCACGGGCCATGCGGGCCTGCCGCTCCCTTCCAGACCCCGCAAGCCGCGGCAGACCTGACCCCTTTCGCCCGCCATGCGCGTCAGGATCATGGGCACGCCGACCTGACGGCCGTATGATGTCACCTCCGTCCAACTG
>CAIQUG010000122.1 GCA_903874895.1 uncultured Caulobacterales bacterium
CGAGCTGCAGGTGGAAGAGGACGCCCTGTTCCGCCGGACGGTGGAGCGCCTGAAGGCCGCCGGGGCCGAGATCGTGGAGATCACCGATTTCCGCCCGGCCCCGGGGGTGGGTGAGGCCGAGGACCTGGTCCTGGGTACCGAGCTGAAGGCCGATCTCAACGCCTATCTGGCCACCACGCCGGCTTCGGTGAAGACCCGCACCCTGACCGACCTGATCGCCTTCAACCGGGCCTCGCCGCGGGAGCTCGCCCTGTTCGGCCAGGACTATTTCGAGCGGTCGGACACGACCAGGGGCCTCTCCGACCCGGCCTATCTCAAGGCCCGGGCCATGTCGCAGAAGGCCATGGGGCCGGATGGGATCGACGCCCTGCTGGCCAGGGACCACCTCGATGCGCTCATTGCGCCCAGCTACGGCCCGGCCTGGCGGACCGACATTGTCGGCGGGGACCACGACAATGGCGCAGTGTCGAGCCTCGCCGCCGTGTCCGGCTATCCGCACCTGACCGTCCCCATGGGCCAGGTCCGGGGCCTGCCGGTGGCGATCTCCTTCATCGGCCCGGCCTGGAGCGAAGCCCGGTTGCTGGCGCTGGGGTCCGCCTTCGAGACCCTGACCCAGGCCCGCCGCCCGCCGACCTATGCCCGGTCGGTGGAGACCGGGGCGGACGCCGTGCCGCTGCTGGCCCCTAACCCCTGAACCCGTCCTTCGCGGCGCGGACGAGGCCGAAGGCCTCGGCATCCGTGGCGAAGGACCCCAGGGCCCCCGCGAGGACGGGCGCACGCAGGAACGGGTTGGTGGCCTTCTCCAGACCGATGGTGGTGGGGACCGTGGGTCGGCCCTGGGCCCGGGCGGCGAACACGGCCGCGCACCGGTCGGCCACCGTCGGGTCCTGATCCACGGTCAGGGCAAACCGGGCATTGGAGGCCGTGTATTCGTGCGCACAATAGACCTGCGTGGCGTCGGGCAGGGCGGTCAGGCGACCGAGGCTCGTCCACATGTCCTGTGCCGTGCCCTCGAACAGCCGGCCGCAGCCCAGGGCGAAGAGGGTGTCGCCCACGAACACCGCCCCGGCCTCGGCGGCGTGGTAGCTGATGTGGCCGTTGGTATGGCCGTTGGTCTGGATGACGGTCAGCCGGCTCTCCCCAAGCTGCACCTCGTCCCCGTCCGCCACCGGCCGGTCAAGGGGGGCGATGCGGGTCACTTCCGGCGGGCCGATGATCTCGGCGCCGGTGGCGTCCTTCACCGCCTGGTTGCCCCCGGCGTGGTCCGGGTGCCAGTGGGTGTTCAGCACCAGGGCAAGACGCCAGCCCAGCCGGTCGGCCTCCGCCAGGATCGCCGAACTGTCCGGCGTATCCACCGTGGCGGCCAGCCCCGTGGCGTGATCCCGGATCAGGATGCCGTAGTTGTCGGACAGGCAGGGAAACAGGTGAATATCGAGACCCATGGCGGCGCGCTCCGGTTTATGCTGTCAATCCGGCATAGAGGTGCCCCCATATAGGCGCTCTGCGGCGGGATTGGCGAGACCATGCGACGGGATGTGCTTGAGCTGAGGTCCTTCTACGCCACGCCCCTGGGCCGGGCGGTGCGGGCCATGGTCATGCGGCAGCTGGTGGCCGCCTGGGGCGATGCCGCCGGCCTCGACGTCCTGGGCCTGGGCTATGCGACCCCGTTCCTCGATCCGTTCCGGACCCGGGCCCGTCGGGTTGTGGCCGGCATGCCGGAGGGCCAGGGCGTGGAGACCTGGCCCGCCCAGTCCCCCAACCTCGCCTGTCTGACCGCCGAGGAGGCCCTGCCGTTCCCCGGGGCGCTGTTCGACCGGGTGCTGGTGGTGCACGGGCTGGAGGAGGCCCCCGCCCTCGATGTCCTGCTGGCGGAGGTCCACCGGGTGCTGGCGCCCTCCGGTCGGGTGATCCTGGCGGTGGTCAACCGAAGCGGCTTGTGGGCGGGGGCGGAGCATACGCCCTTCGGTCACGGGCGTCCCTTCACCCGTGGCCAGCTGGAGCGGGCGGTGGTGGAGGCGGAGCTGTCCCCCACCGCCTGGTCCCGGGCGCTCTATGCCCCGCCGTGGCCGGTGCTGGCCCCCTATGCCGAACTGATCGAGCAGACGGTGGCCCTGCTGGCCCCTCCCGTCTCCGGCCTGATCCTGATGGAGGCTGTGAAACAAACGTTTGCCGTCAAGCCGAGGCATGCGGGTCGCCGGGTCGTGGTGGCCCCCCTGCGGCCGGCGGTGGCCTTGCCGGTCATTCGTCTGGAGCCGGAGCAATAAGAGCGGGCCAAACGTCCGTCCTGAGACGTCCGGGCCTTGGAATGAACGGAATTCTTCGCCATACGTAACGCGGACCAGTGACGTTGTCCGTCGAGCGGGTGTGCGGCCCATTTTCCGGGCCAACTGTTTTCTGGGCCAACCGTTTTCTGGGCCAACCGTTTTCTTGGGACGAGGAGAAGTCACTTCGATGAAGCTGATCACCGCCATCATCAAGCCGAGCCGCCTCGACGCCGTCCTCGATGCGGTCACCGAAGCCGGGGCCTCCGGCGTCACGGTCACCGAGGTCCGGGGCTACGGCCGCCAGCGGGGCAAGACCGAGGTGTATCGCGGGGCGGAATACGCCGTGAAGCTGCTGCCCAAGGTCAAGCTCGAGATCGCCGTGCCCACCGATGTGGTGACCAAGGTGGTGGATGCCATCGCGGCCTCGGCCAACACCGGCAAGATCGGTGACGGCAAGGTGTTCGTCACGGATCTGGAACAGGCCCTGCGCATCCGGACCGGGGAGCGCGACGCCGCGGCGATTGCCAGCTGACCCGCGTCCGCGCCGCTGGACTATTCATCCTTCTCGCCGCGGCCCTGGCCGGCTGCGTGTCCGGTCCCGTGGGCAATCCCCGGCCGCCGGAGCCGGTGCGGGCGGTGGATGTCAACCGCTATCTGGGCAAGTGGTACGAGCTCGCCCGATACGACATGGCCTTCGAGCGGGGCTGCGAAGCGGTCACGGCGGAGTACAGCCTGCGACCCGACGGCCTCATCAAGGTGGTGAACAGCTGCCACAAGGGCACGCCGGTCGGGCCCCTCGCCGTGGCCGTCGGACGGGCGAAGCGGGTGGGCGATCCCCTCGGGGCGCGGCTGAAGGTCAGCTTCTTCGGCCCGTTCTATGCCGACTACTGGGTGCTGGACCACGATCCCGACTATGCCTGGTCCATCGTGGGGGAGGGGTCCGGACGCTATCTGTGGATCCTGTCGCGGGACCCCGATCCGCCGCAGGCCGTGCGGGATGATCTCGTCCGCCGGGTGAGGGAGATGGGCTACGACCTGACACTGCTGCGGATCACGCGGCAGAAATAGGTCGCGGCGGGATCCTGTCGGCCCCTTGAAATCCGAACAAATGCGGAACATTCTGCGGTCATGAGCGATATCGTCCTCACCGCCTCCCCGGCCCGGCCGGAGGTGACCAGCGCCGTGACCCGGGGCACAGCGCGGCTGCTCCTGGCCCTCGACTGGCCGCCGCTCATGGAGGTGGGCCTGCCCAATGGCCGTCGGGCGGACCTCATGGCCGTCACCCGCAAGGGGGAATTGATCATCATCGAGGTGAAGTCCGGGCTCGAGGACTTCCGCACCGATGGCAAATGGCCGGAATACGCCCCCTGGTGCGACCGCTTCTACTTTGCCGTGGCCCCGGAGTTTCCCCGCCACATCCTTCCGCCGGAGCCGGGTCTGATCGTGGCCGATGCCTTTGACGGCGCCGTGGTGCGGGAACCGCCGGTCACACCCCTGGCCTCCGCCCGCCGCCGTGCCCTGATCCTCAGCTTCGGTCGGCTGGCCGCAGTCCGGGCCGCCACGTGGCCGGCGGGATCAATCTGACCCGGTCCGGACCATGCGAAGTACCAGGGCGGTGATGTCCGGCGGCCAGGGGGCGGCATGCTGCGCCAGTCCCTCCAGGTTGTCGGCGAACAGGCAGCGGCTGGCCTCCTCGAACCCGGGCTGGTTGCCGGCGAGGGTCGACATGGCGCGATAGGCTGCGTCCCGGGCCGCCACCTGGCGGGCGGCGTCCGGCGCGGCTTTGCGGGCCTCGTCGATCAATCGCCTCAGGGTCACGGAGGCCCCGCCCCGCTGGGTTGCCAGCCAGTCCCAGTGACGGGGCAGGAGGGTGACTTCCCGGGGGACCACGCCGAGTTTCGGCCGGCCCGGTCCGGAGCGGGGGATATCCTCCCCGGGGGGCGACACCGGCGGGGCATAGCGGGCCCGGATCGCCTCTGGTCCACCCCGCAGATCGAGATCCAGGGTCCAGCCCGAGGCCTCGTTGAGCACGATGGCCCCGGCCGCGTCGGTGCCTTCCAGTGCCAGCGCCACCTCCAGCAGGGGGCCCGAGGCCAGCAATGTTCCGTCGGCAAAGGCGCTGACGAGGGTCGTGGGGTGGGCGAGGGTCATGGCGGGGCTCCTGAACGGAGGGGGCATAGCCGATCCCGTCCGGCGACACAATATTACCCGGATAAAATTGACGGACCGGTCCGGATCGGCTAGACCCGCCGCATGACGCCGATCGACAGGAAGGCCGCCATCTCGGCCTACAAGGACCAGAAGAGCATTGCCGGAGTGTGCGCCGTCCGCTGCGCCGCCGATGACCGGGTCTGGCTGGTGGACAGCCGTAATGTGGACAGCCAGCAGAACCGCATCTGGTTCGAGTTGCGCACGGGCGGGCACCGGGACGGGACGCTGCAGGCCGCCTGGGCGGCGCATGGGGAGGCGGCGTTCAGCTTCGAAGTTCTCGACCGTCTGCCGGAGGATATCTCCCCCCTGCTGCTGCGGGCCGAGCTGAAGGCCCGGCTGGCGGCGTGGCGGGAGCGCCTCGCCTCGTCCGGCACGATCTGAGCTGACCCGACCCTATTTCGGCGCGCGCTTGGCCAGGATCCGTTGCAGGGTGCGGCGGTGCATGTTCAGGCGCCGGGCCGTTTCCGAGATGTTGTGGCCGCAATGCTCATAGACCCGCTGGATATGCTCCCAGCGCACCCGGTCGGCAGACATGGGATTCTCCGGTGGCGGCAGGGCGTCCACCTCGTCCGGGGTCGCCAGCAGGGCCCGGACCACATCATCGGCGTCCGCGGGCTTGGGCAGGTAGTCGATGGCTCCGGCCTTAACAGCGGCGACGGCGGTGGCGATGTTGCCATAGCCGGTCAGGATCACGCAGCGGGCGTCGGGGCGGTGTTCATGGATGGCGTTGACCACGTCCAGACCGCTGCCGTCTTCCAGTCGCAGGTCCAGGACGGCGAAGGCGGGTGCCCGGAGGCGGACGAGTTCCACCGCGTCGGCCACGCTGCCCGCCTGGCGGACGGCGAACCCCCGTGCCTCGAGGGCCCGGCCCAGCCGGATCCGAAGGGGGCCGTCATCATCCAGCACCAGCAGCGAGCGGTCCGCCAGAGCGGAAACGGCAAACTCAACGTCCTGCATTCGCCCTGACATCCCTGCGCCGCGACAGATCCGGCCCGATCCTGACGGCCTGTCACGTCAGCATCGACCCGACCACTTAAGAACTCACAAAGACGCGCTCGTCCCGCACGTCGTGAATTGTGCCAACAACCGTCGCTGTTTCGCAATTGAAATAAGATCTTCAGACGCAACATTGCTCGCGAAAGGAGTTCGTTTCACGAAATAATGACAATAATATGGTTTCTAACCTGTGAATCACCGCGGGTGCTGAAGATTTTCTAACGGCGGGCGCGCAGGGCCTGGGCGATGGTCCCGTCATCCAGCCAGTCGAGTTCGCCGCCCACAGGGACACCCCGGGCCAGGCTGGTCACCGGCGCGCCGGTGGCCGCCAGGCGATCGCCCACATAGTGGGCGGTGGTCAGGCCATCCACGGTGGCGGGCAGGCCCAGGATCACCTCGCGGACGCCGCCCTCCGCCACCCGGCTGACCAGGGCGTCGATGCGCAGGGCGTCCGGTCCCACCCCGTCGAGGGCCGACAACAGGCCGCCCAGCACGTGGTAGCGGCCCCGATAGACCCCGCTGCGTTCCATGGCCCACAGGCTGCCCACTTCTTCCACCACCATCAGGAGACCGGCATCGCGACCGGTGTCGGCGCACACGGTGCACGGATCGCAGCTGTCCAGGGCGCCGCACACCGAGCAGGGGGCCACCCGGTCCGCTGCGGCGGCCAGGGCCTCGGCCAGGGGGCGCAGCAGCTGGTCCTTGCGCTTCAGCAGCAGAAGCGCTGCGCGGCGACCGGACCTCGGCCCCAGCCCGGGCAGGCGGGAGAGGAGCTGGATCAGCCGTTCGATCTCCGGCCCGGCGGATGACGCCACGGGATCTCCTTTGTCAGGGTTTCAGACTGAGGCCTTCAGACCCGGGGTGTCCCGTTCAGGGCTTCAGGCCCGGAAACCCCGGCAGATTGGCCAGGGGCCCGGCCGCGTCGCGCATCAGTTCGGCCTGCAGCATGTCCAGCCGGGCCTTGGCCTCGGCATGGGCGGCGCGGACCAGGTCCTGCAGGGTCTCGACGTCCCCGTCGCTCAGGAGGCCGGGGGACACGGAGATGTCCGTCAGGTCCCCCCCGCCGGACAGGATGACGGTCACCAGGCCCGACCCGGCCTGGCCGGTGACCGAGCTGGCGGCCAGCCGGTCCTGGGCCTGCTTCAGCTTGGCCTGCAGCGCACCGGCCTGCTTCATCATGGCACCGATGTCCTTCATGGAGCGTCTCCCTGGTCGTCGTCATCGTCTTCGTCGGTGGCACCGTCCGGAATCACGGTCGCCGGGGCCGGTGTCCGCTTGCGGTAGGCCACGATCTCGGCCCCGGGGAAGGCTTCGAGCACGGCCTTGACGAAGGGTTCCTCCTCCAGCTGGGCCCGTTCGGCCTTTTCCTCGCGGCGTTCCCGCTCATAGGCCGTTTCGGTGCCGCCGCCCCGGATCTCCGCCATCCAGCGGTCACCGGTCCATTCCCGCAGGCGGGAGGTCAGGCGCTGGGTCAGGGTGGGCGGGGCACCGGGGGCGGGCTCGAAGGTGATCAGGCCGGGCTTGAAGTCCACCAGCCGGACGAACCGCTCCACATCCAGCTTCAGGGTGATGTCCCGCTTCTCGTCGATCAGCTGGACCACGTCCTGGAACGTGTTGATCAGGGCCCGGGCCGTGGTCTGCGGGACGGCTGCCAGGGCCCCGCCGGAGCCCCGGCCACCGGCCATGGACGCCCGGGAGCCACCAGCGCCGCCGCCACCGCCCGACGGGGCACCAGGGCCGCCTGCGGTCACCCCCTCGCCGGACTGCAGTCGCTTCAGGGCCTCCTCCGGCCCGGGAAGTTCCGCCGCATAGGTCACGCGGATCAGGGCCATCTCCGCCGCGGCCATGGGATCGGGGGCCCGGCGGATCTCGTCATTGGCCCGCAGCAGCATCTGCCACATGCGCGACAGGATGCCCGCCGAGGCCTCGGCTCCCACGGCGGCCAGACGTCCGGCCTGATCGCTGGGCAGGCCAAGGGCCGCGGGGCCGAGCGTCCGCGCCACGGCGGCGGCATGGGTGTGTTCCAGCAGGTCGCCGATCACCACCACCGGGTCCGCGCCGAAGCCGTACAGCTGCCGGAAACGGGTCAGGGCGTCCGCCGTGTCGCCCTTCATCACCGTCTCGAACAGGCCGATGGTGGCGGCCCGGTCGGCCAGGCCCAGCATGTCCCGCACCACGGCGGCCGGCGTGATCTGGCCCCGGTCGCTCTGCACGATGGCCTGGTCCAGCAGGGACAGGGCATCACGGACCGACCCCTCTGCAGCCCGGGAGATGAGGGCGAGCCCCTCCTCCTCCACCAGGGCGCCTTCCCTGGCACAGATCCCTTCCAGGTGGCCCTTCAGCACGTCCGGCTCCACCCGCCGCAGGTCGAAGCGCTGGCAGCGGGACAGGATGGTCACCGGCACCTTCCGGATCTCGGTGGTGGCGAAGATGAACTTCACATGGGGCGGCGGCTCTTCCAGCGTCTTCAGCAGCGCATTGAACGACGCCGTCGACAGCATGTGCACCTCGTCGATCACATAGACCTTGTAGCGGGCCTCGACGGGGGCGTAGCGGGCGCCGTCCAGCAGCTCCCGCATCTCGTCCACCTTGGTGCGGCTGGCGGCGTCCAGCTCCAGCACGTCCATGTGCCGGCCCTCGATGATGGCGCGGCAGTGCCGTCCGTCCACCGACAGGTCGACGGAGGGGCGATGGATGGCGTCGCTCTCGAAATTGAGCGCGCGGGCCAGCAGGCGGGCCGTGGTGGTCTTGCCCACGCCGCGGACGCCGGTGAGCATGAAGGCATGGGCGATCCGGCCGGCGGCAAAGGCGTGGGTCAGGGTGCGGACCATGGCCTCCTGGCCGATCAGGTCCTCGAAGCGCCGGGGGCGGTACTTGCGGGCCAGGACCTGATAGGCGGCCGGGCTTTCCGGCTGTTCCGCCGGTGCTGGCGCAGGGGATTCCGACGGAGCCCCGAACATGTCGGACGTGGCGTCGTCGCGCTCCGGCGGCGCCTCATCCGCCGCGTCGGTCTCGTCCTGCCAGGGAGGGTGGTCGGCCATTGCCCCGCCATTGCTGCGTCGCCGCGACTGGTCCGCCGCGGGGAAACGCCCGAAGACCGTAAGGTAAGGTGGAGACTGGACGCCGACCCGCAGCGAAACTCGTTACGGCTGCTTCCTTCCGGACCTGACCGGGTTGGCGAGGGCTACGCCCGACGCCAGTCTCCGTCGCCTATATCGCTTGACCGGGCGCCGGTTGCAAGGGACCCGCGGCGGGTTCGGGCGCAATCGGATGGTTGGTAAGGTGCCGCCGGTTTGCTACCACGGCCCGGTTCCGAGGAAAGGCCCGCCCATGTCCCTGTCCGCCATCACCAATGTGTTCTCCGGCAACCCGCTGGACCGGCAGAGCGCCCGGCGCAGCGATGCGGCCTTCATCGGCGGTCTGGCGGCGGATCCGGGGACGCTGGTCCTGCCCGTCTGGAACGGTCAGCCGTTTGTGGAGAAGACCGCGGACGGCTTTCGCCTGGCCTATCTCGCGGAGGCGATCGGCCGCACCCTGACGGAGGTGGAGGAGACCCGCCTCTTCCTGGGGATGTGGAAGGACACCGCAGTCTTCGCCGTGGACCTCGAGGACCGGACCGATCCCTCGGCCGGACCCCTGGCCGGGCTGGGGGAGTTCCGGGACATGCGGTCCCTTGCCATGACCCTGGCCCCGGCAGAGGCCGCCATCGCCGCCACGGCCAAGGGGGTGTTCGAATGGCGACGCCGCCACCGGTTCTGTGCCGTCTGCGGAGCCCCTAGCCAGGCGGCGGAAGGCGGCTGGAAACGCATCTGCCCGTCCTGCTCGGCGGAGCACTTCCCCCGGACCGACCCGGTGGTGATCATGCTGCCGGTGATCGGCGAGCGGTGCCTGATGGGCCGCCAGAAGGTCTGGCCCAAGGGCATGTGGTCGGCGCTGGCCGGGTTCCTCGAGCCGGGCGAGACCATCGAGGAGGCCTGCGCCCGGGAGTTGAAGGAGGAGGCGGGCGTCACCGCCCTGCGGGTCCACTATCATTCGAACCAGCCGTGGCCCTTCCCCAACTCCCTGATGATCGGCCTCATCGCCGAGATCGCCGACGGCGAGGCGATCCCCGACGAGGCCGAGCTGGAGGCCGTGCGCTGGTTCACGCGGACCGAGGCCCGGGCCCTGATGGCCGGGGAGCTGGAGGGGGCCTTCTGTCCGCCCCCCATGGCGATCGCCCACCAGCTGCTGAAGAGTTGGGCCGCCGGGGACGTCTGATACCGGACGTCTGGGGGGTCTTACCCCTTCCTTTACCCGGTGGGGCTACACTGCCGCGGATTTCGCCATCCGAGCCCCGCCCATGGTCCGCCCCGCCCGTCCGTCCCTGCTGCCTGCCGTGGTCCTGGCCGCGGGTCTTGCCCTGTCGGTCGCGCCCGGGGTGGGCCTGGCCGGAGCCAAGCCCGCAGAGCACCGAGGCGGGTCCATCACCTTTGTCCATCTGCCCGGGCTGACCACCAATGTCCTGCGGGCGACCGGTCGCTGGGGCGTGGTGACCCTTGAGGCCGGGCTGGACATCCAGGACGAGAAGCTTCGCCTGCGGGCCCAGCACTGCATTCCCCTCCTGCTCGACGGTTACACCCGGGCGCTGGCCGGGATCGGCCCGTCGGTGCGCCCGGGCTCGCAGCCGGACCTCGACCGGGTCTCCGTGTCCTTGCAGCGGGTCACGGATCAGGTGCTCGGCAAGCCCGGCGCCGTGTTCCTGGTAGGATCCGTCATCATCAACTGACGCTGTGGCGGGCGCGGAAGGCCGCGTCCATGGCCCGGGCGAGGCTCACGTCCCGGGCCGTCACCCCGCCGGCGTCATGGGTGGTGAGGGTGACCTCCACCCGGTTGTAGACGTTGAACCATTCGGGGTGGTGGTCCTGCTTCTCCGCAAGGATCGCGATCCGGCTCATGAAGCCGAAGGCCTCGGCGAAATCGGCAAACAGAAAGGTCCGGCGCAGGGCGGGGCGGGCGGCGTCGGCGCTCCATCCGTCGAGGGTGGCGGCGGCTTCGGCCGGATCGAGGCGGGCCAGGTCGGGTTTCGTCGATGCGGCCATGGGGCCCTCCGTGAGCGCACGGCCCGGGTCGGGCCGAGAGCGACGTATCGTCGCCACAAATTCATCTATATTCATATGGGGTGTGGACTGCGGACCGTCCACGGGCGGCGCGGCCGCCCGGCCGGACCGCCAAGCTTTTGGAGGCCGGACTTTGAGTCTTGATCGACGCCTGCAGGGCCTGCAGGACGCCAGGTCCCTGAAACCTGTCCTGACCGCCCTCGGCGGTGCGGTCCTGCTGGCGGGATGTTCCGCGGTCGCGCCGTTCAGCGCCGCGCCGCGTCTGCCGTCGCCGTCTGCGGCGGGTGCCGGGTCGGGGTCCGGGTCGGCCCCGGCCGTGTCCGATCGTCCAGTGGCTGTGCCGATCTCGGCCCCGCCGCCGTCCCCCCCCTCCATCGACACCAGCGACCCCCGTCGGCGGCAATATTTCGATCAGGTCCGCAAGCGCTACTATTTCTTCGACCCGGTGCTGAAGCGGTACTTCTGGAGCGACGGCACCCCGAAATAGCGTCAGGCCGGGTCCTCGCCCGGGTCGACGCCGTCGTCGTCATCGGTGGGACTGTGGTCGAAGGCGAGGATGTCGCCCGGCTGGCAGTCCAGGGCGCGGCACAGGGCGTCGAGGGTCGACATCCGCACGGCCCGGGCCCGTCCGGACTTCAGGATCTGCAGGTTGGCGACGGTGATGCCGACCCGGTCCGCCAGTTCGCTCAAGGACATGCGCCGTTCATACAGCACGCGGTCAAGTCGGACCCGGATGGTCATGGCTCAGACAAGATCCCTGCGGCGCCGGTCAGCGGCCTAGATGGTCAGTTCCGAGTCCCGGCGCAGGCGTGCGCCTTCCCGGAACACCTCGGCCAATACAAACACGACCAGCACGGCGAACCAAGCCGTGGGGTTGAACCAGCCGTCGCTGACCCGCAAGGCGGCACTGTGGGGACCCAGCTGGTCCAGCAAGGCCCGCACGCCATAGGCCGCGGCCTCCAGCCCGACCATGGCTGCCCCCACCCAGCGCAGGCGGGCCACATTGTCCGGATGGAACGGGTCCCCCCGCACCAGGGTCTCCATGATCCGGCGGATGCGGTTCAGGATCACCACGAGACAGGCCACATAGACCTCGACCACCAGCAGCACGGCCACCAGGGCCAGGGTCGGCATCGGTGCCACCCAGACGTGCCCGCCCAGGCTCAGGCGGGGCACCGGCGGCCCGAACGGAAGATAGACAAGCATGACCAGGCACAGGGGGCCGACGACGGCAGCGGCGATGCAGGCGGCGGCATAGACCACGTCCACGGCGATCTTCAGGAAGCTCGAAACCGACTCCGGACCCAGTGCGCGCATCGATCTGGTCACTCCCTCCGGGCCGAGACGTCTGGACTTGCGGCCTGTCCGGCGGCATGACCCAGCCTCTGGTACCCCCCGTCCCGGCGATAGGCCGAGGACCCGGTGCCGTCACGTTAAACTTGGGACATGATATGCTGGTGCTGGCTCCGGGCCAACGATTGGTGGCGGCGACCCATAATCCCGGCAAGGCACGGGAGATCGCGGCCCTGCTGGACGGGCGTTTTGAAACCGTGACCGCGGGCTCCCTGGGCCTGCCCGAGCCGGACGAGACCGAAGCCACCTTCATCGGCAATGCGGTGCTGAAGGCGCGGGCGGCGGCGGATGCGTCGGGGCTGGTGGCCATTGCCGACGACAGTGGCCTGTCCGTCGTGGCCCTGGGGGGGCAGCCGGGGGTCCTGTCCGCCCGCTGGGCCGTGGCGGAGGAGGGGGCCCCCCGGGACTTCGCCTATGCCATGCAGCGGGTGAATGCGGCCCTGGCGGCCAGCGGCTCCCCGGACCGGTCCGCCTTCTTCACCTGTGCCCTGGCGGTGGCCTGGCCCAAAGGTCCGGTGGTGGCCGTGGAAGGGCAGGTGCACGGACATCTCAGCTTTCCGCCCCGGGGTGACCGGGGCTTCGGCTATGACCCGATCTTCGTTCCGCAGGGAGATGCCCGGACCTTCGGCGAGCTGGACCCGGCGGAGAAGGACGCGATCAGCCACCGGGCCCTGGCCTTCGAGAAGCTGAAACAGGCCCTCTGGTGACCGCACCCCCGCCGCCGCTGGGAGTCTACATCCACTGGCCCTACTGCGCGCGGATCTGTCCCTATTGCGACTTCAACGTCTATCGCCACCGGGGACGGTCGGCGGAGCAGGCGGGCCTCGTCGAGGCCATCGCCGCTGACCTTGTGGCCCACCGGGCCCTGACCGGGCCGCACACCCTGGTTTCCATCTTCTTCGGCGGGGGCACGCCGTCCCTGATGGACCCGGCGGACGTGGCCCGGCTGATCGCCCTTGGCCGCAGCCTCTGGACCCCGGCGGAGCCTGTGGAGGTCAGCCTCGAGGCCAATCCCACGGATGCGGAGGCGCAGCACTTCGCCGACCTTGCCGCCGCGGGGGTCACCCGCCTGTCGCTGGGGGTGCAGAGCCTGGACGACACCGCCCTGAAGCTGCTGGGGCGCAATCACGGGGCCGACGAGGCCGTCCGCGCCGCCCGGCTGGCCCGGCGGCTGTTCGAGCAGCTGTCCGTGGACCTGATCTATGCCCTGCCGGACCAGACGCCCGACGCCTGGGCCGCGGCGCTGCAGGCGGCGCTGACCCTCGATCCCGATCACGTCTCCCCCTATCAGCTGACCATCGAGCCGGGGACCGCCTTTGATCGGGCCGTGCGCCGGGGCACCCTGATCCCGCCGGACGATGGCCGGGGCGCGGACCTCTACGACGTGACCCAGCAGGTTCTGTCCGCCCACGGATTTTCCGCCTACGAGGTATCGAACCACGCCCGCGGCCCGGCGGCCGTGGCCCGGCACAATCTCGTCTACTGGCGGGGCGAGGCCTATGTGGGGGTCGGCCCGGGGGCGCACGGGCGGCTGCGGCGGGAGGAGGGCTGGGTCGCGACCGAGGCCGCCCGCACGCCGAAGGTCTACATGGACACGGTGGCCGCGAAGCGTCCCGGCCATGCGCAGGCCGACGTCCTCAGCGCGCAGGACCGGGCGGAGGAGCGGCTGCTGATGGGGCTGCGCATCGCCGACGGTGTGCGCTGGGACGAGATCGCGGCGCTGGACCTCGGCCCCGGCTCGGCACGGATCGCGGACCTGGAGCGCCACGGTCTGGTCGTGTCCGGTCCTGCAGGCCTGCGGGCGACGCCGGACGGGCGTCGCCTGCTGGATGGGGTCATCCGGACACTGATCGTCTGACGTCGGCCTGACTCTCAGGCCTTGGTGTCGAGCTCCGCACCGGCGGCGTCGCTCGCGCCCTGGGCATAGGGGTTGGCCGGCTCGGCTCCGGCGGGCGCCTTGGCACTGACGGCCACCAGGGCCGGGCGCAGGATGCGGCCGAACAGCTCGTAGCCCACCTGCATCACCGACAGGACCGAACCCGGGGCCACGTCGGCGGCGGGCTGTTCCATCATGGCCTGGTGCAGGTGCGGGTCGAAGCGGTCGCCCCGGGCGGGGTCCACCCGCTTGACGCCGTTGCGCTCGAAGGCGGACTGCAGGGCCTTTTCGGTCATTTCCACGCCCAGCACGAAGTTCTTCACCGTGGGGTCGGCGACGTCCTTCGGCGCATGGGCCACGGCCCGGGCCAGATTGTCCGACGCGTCCAGCAGGTCGCGGGCAAAGCGCTGGATGGCGAAGGCGCGGGCATCGTTCGATTCCCGTTCCGCCCGGCGCCGGGTGTTCTCGGCCTCAGCCGCATAGCGCAGGGCCTGTTCCTTCAGCGCCGCGTTCTCGGCGGCCAGCCGCTCCAGCTCTGCCGCCGCATCGAACATCTCGGCGGAGTCACCATCGCCGCCGCGGTCATGCTCGCGCAGCCAGTCCTCACCCGGCTCGTGGCCGTTGTCCGTCGCGTCTTCCGTCATTGCCTCCACTCCCATGCGAGGGCTGCAAGGCTCCCGGTCCGGCTAGCCTTCCAGCATGCGCCCGAGCACCCGCGCCGTATAGTCGACCAGCGGGATCACCCGGGCATAGTTCAGGCGGGTCGGACCGATCACGCCGATCGCTCCCAGCACCTTCTGCCGACCCGTCATATAGGGCGCCGCGATCAGAGCGGAACCCGACAATGAAAAAAGCCGCGTCTCGGCTCCGATAAAGATGCGCACCCCCTCCGCCTCCCGCACATGGTCAAGGAGGCTGATCAGCTGTTCCTTCTGTTCCAGGTCGTCGAACAGCTGGCGGACCCGCTCCAGATCCTCCCGGGCGGTGGCGTCGTCCAGCAGGTTGGCCCGGCCGCGAACGATGAGGGCCCGGTTCTGACTTTCCCCGCCGCTCCAGGCGGCCAGCCCGTCCTCCACCAAACGGGCCGCGGCGGCGTTCAGGGCCTGGCGGGCCGCGGCCAGTTCGTCCCCCATCTCCGCCATGGCCTCGCTCAGCGTATGGCCGCGCAGGCGCATGTTGAGGAAATTGGACGCCTCCTGAAGGGCCGACGGTGTCACGCCGGCAGGGGTGACCATCAGCCGGTTCTCCACCGTGCCGTCGTCGAACACCATCACCGCCAGGGCCTGGTCCGGGGAGAGGGCCACGAACTCCACGTGCTTGACGCCTGCATCGCGGACCGGGGTGACCACGACCCCCGCCCCACCGGCCAGTCCGGACAGGAGCTGGCTGGCCTCGTTCAGGGCATCCTCGAAGCTCATGCCCCGACCCGCCAGCCGGCTCTCGATATTGTCCTTGTCGCTGTCGGAGATGTCGCCGACCTCCATCAGCCCGTCGACGAACAGGCGCAGGCCCGCATGGGTCGGCAGGCGTCCGGCGCTGGTATGCGGTGCGGCCAGCAGGCCGAGCTCGGTCAGGTCCTGCATGGTGTTGCGGATCGAGGCGGGGGACAGGGCGACGCCGCCGCGGGACACGGTGCGCGAGCCCACGGGCTCCCCGGTCTCCAGATAGGTCTCCACCACCCGGCGGAAGATGTCCCGCGCCCGCTCGTCCAGTTCGGACAGGCCGGGACCCGTGCCGAAACCGGTCAGTCCGGTCAGGGACGATCCGGCGAACAGGCTCTGGGGAGTCGGATTGAAACGCTTCATGACGCGCACATCATAGCGCGCCCGGCGACAAGGGCCATGGACCTTGGCCCGACAAATGACGATAAGCGCCGCACACCGGACTTTCCCACCCCGACCCTCGAGGACCTGCACAGCATGCGCCCATCCAACCGCGCGCCCGACGCCCTTCGCGCCGTCACCCTGGAAACCGGGGTCAACCGCTATGCGGAGGGCTCATGCCTGGTGAGCTTCGGCCATACAAAGGTACTGGTCACCGCCAGCCTCGAGACCGGCGTGCCGCCGTTTCTCAAGGGCAAGGGCCAGGGCTGGGTGACGGCGGAATACGGCATGCTGCCCCGGGCCACCCATACCCGCGGACGGCGGGAGGCCGCAGCCGGCAAGCAGTCCGGCCGTACCCAGGAGATCCAGCGCCTGATCGGCCGGTCTCTCCGCGCCGTGGTGGACCTGAAGGCGCTCGGCGAGCGGCAGATCAGCCTCGACTGCGACGTGATCCAGGCGGACGGGGGCACCCGCACGGCCTCCATCACCGGGGCCTGGGTCGCGCTCCGCATGGCCTGCGACTACCTGCGGGCCGAAGGGGTGATCAAGACCCAGCCGGTGCTGGATCAGGTGGCCGCCATTTCCTGCGGCGTGTTCAACGGCGTGCCGGTGCTGGACCTGGACTACGAGGAGGATTCCAGCGCCGAGGCGGACGCCAATTTCGTCTTCACCGGCAAGGGGGACATTGTCGAGATCCAGGCCACCGGCGAGAAGCGCGGCTTCACCCGGGCGGAGTTCGACCAGCTCTATGCCCTGGCCGACAAGGGTATCACCGAGCTGGGCGCCCTGCAGCGGGCGGCGGTGGGCGCCTGACCCGGCCTCCGGCATACTCATACGACTCAACGAAAAAAGAGGACACGCACATGGGACGCATCTCCGGGAAATCCGTGGTCATCACGGGCGCAGGCTCGGGCATTGGTCGGGCAGCGTCGCTGCTGTTCGCCGCGGAGGGTGCCCGGCTGGTCATCGCCGACAGGATGGACACGGTGCATGAGACCGCCGATCTGGTGAAGGCGGCCGGGGGGGCGGCAGTGGCCCTCGCCGGCGATGCGGGGGACGAGAGCTTCGTGGAGTCCCTGGTCGCCCGGGCGGTGGGTGAGCACGGCGGGCTGGACGGAGTGTGGGCCAATGCCGGCATCTCCGGCGGCTGGACCCCGATGGAGGAACAGGACGCCGCCTTCTGGGCGGAAGTGCTGCGGGTGAACCTGATCGGGCCGTTCCTGGCGATCAAGCATGCCTCCAGGGTGATGATTCCCATGGGGAAGGGCTCTATCGTGCTGACGGCGTCCGTGGCCGGCATCCGCTCCGGGGCGGGGGGCATGCCCTATTCCGCGTCCAAGGCCGGGGTCATCAACCTGGCGACCACGGCAGCCAACGAGTTCTACGGCACCGGTCTGCGGGTGAACTGCATCTGCCCCGGCCTGATCGAGACGGGCATGACCAAGCCAATCTTCGACGGGGCCCGGGCCCGGGGGAACGAGGACAAGATCGGCCAGCTGAACCCCCTGAAGCGCGGCGGCGTGCCGTCCGAGATCGCCCATGCGGGGTTGTTCCTGATCTCCGACGACAGTTCCTACGTGAACGGCCAGGCCATCGTGGTGGACGGCGGGCTGTCCAGCTCCCACCCGGTCGTGCGGATGAAGAAGTAGGTCGGGCTCGCGGAACGCCTGGCTCCGTGAGCCGGGCGTTCCGTCCGGACGGCGTACCGATTTTGACTCCTCCGCCGTTTTCGCGTACCCACCCGCGCTTTCCCCGCGCCCGGCGTCCGAACCGTCGGCGGGGCTGGAGCGACACATGCCCTCTCATTCCCAGAAGGGCCGCCCGGGCAAGGGTGGCCGCGGCCGTCCCGAACCGGCCGGCCCCACCCAGCGCCAGCTGAAGGCCGGCGAACTCGTCCGCCACGCCCTGGCCGAGATCCTGCGGGAGGAACCCCTGCACGACCCAGCCCTGCTGAATGCGTCCATCACCGTGACCGAGGCCCGGGTGTCCCCGGACCTGCGCCATGCCACCGTGTTCGTCGAGCCCCTGGGCGGCCGCAACGCCGGCGAGATCGTCGAGGGTCTGAACCGGGTCTCGCGCTACATCCGCGGCGTTCTGGGCCGCACCATCGAACTGAAGTTCACCCCCGACCTGCGGTTCGTGCACGACCAGAGCTTCGACGCGGCGCTGGCCATGAACCGATTGTTCGACAATCCGGTTGTGCAGCGGGACCTGGCCGCGCCGGATGATGAAGAGACCGGCGCCGAAGACGGCGACCACTGATGGGGCGCCGCAAGAAGGGCGACCCCGTCCATGGCTGGGTCAATCTGATCAAGCCCCTGGAAATGACCTCCACCGACGCCGTGTCCCGGGTGCGGCGCCTGTTCAACGCCCAGAAGGCCGGCCATGCGGGTACGCTGGACCCCCTCGCCACGGGTGTCCTGCCCATTGCGCTGGGGGAGGCGACCAAGACGGTCCCCTACCTAATGGAAGCGGACAAGACCTACCGCTTCACCATCCGCTGGGGGGAGACCACCGCGACCTTCGATCGGGAAGGGGCGGTGACCGCCGCCTCGGACGCCCGGCCGACCCGCGCCGCCATCGAGGCCGCCCTGCCCGCCTTCGTCGGCGAGATCGACCAGGTTCCTCCGGCCTATTCCGCCATCAAGGTGGATGGCCAGCGGGCCTATGACCTGGCCCGGGAGGGGGTCGAGGTGGTGCTGGAGACCCGCAAGGTGCGGGTGTTCTCCGCCACCCTGGCCGAGGTTCCCGACAACGACCATGCGGTGATCGAGGTGCATTGCGGCAAGGGCACCTATGTCCGCGCCATCGCCCGGGACCTGGCGGAGGCCCTGGGGGTCTGCGGGCATGTTTCGGTGCTGGCGCGCACCCGCGTGGGCAAGTTTTCCGAATCCGACGGGATGACACTGGAAAAACTGCAGGATTTGGTGCATACGGGCCTCGGACTGGACGGCATGTTGCCGGTCGAGACCGCGCTGGACGACATCCCGGCGCTGGCCGTGACCGGAGAGGACGCCTTCTGGCTCAGCCAAGGGCGACCGATCGTTCTCGTTCCCCGCCAGGTCGAAAACTTGAAGGCGTGTCTCGTTCCCCGGACAATCGGAGGACAGGACGCGTCTCGAACTGTTTTGGCCACGCGGAACGGAAAGGCGGCCGCCCTTTGCGAACTGCGCGCGGGCCGGCTCAACCCCACCCGCGTGTTTCACCTCGAACCGGAGTCATGACGATGTCGATTACCGTTGAACGCAAGGCCGAAGTCATCGCCACCCATGCTCGCTCCGAAGGCGACACGGGTTCGGCGGAAGTGCAGGTCGCGATCCTCTCTGAGCGGATCTCCAACCTCACGGAACACTTCAAGACCCACAAGAAGGACAACCACTCGCGCCGCGGGCTCCTGAAGCTCGTGTCGACGCGTCGTCGCCTTCTGGACCACCTGAAGGTGACCGATCTCGGTCGCTATCAGGCCCTGATCGAGACCCTGGGCCTGCGCCGCTAAGGCGCCCATCGGGTTCTCAACCGTCGTTGTCTTCCCCGCCGCCCGGCAGGCGCGGTGCGGGGAGACGGCGCCGCCGTTCCCCTGCGATGTGTCGCCCCGTGCGATGCGCGGCAGCGACCGGTGATACTTGCCACGCGAGGGTCCGAAGCGATCCTCCATTGCCTGCCAAGCGGTGCCGCCATGGGGTGACGCCGTCGATCTGGAGAGGATACCCGGACCCGTCCGCATTGTTCGCGCCCGCCCCTGTCCGCCCGCCTGGAATCCGCCTCGCGGGGCTATAAAGAGAAAGAATCCAACATGTTCGATATCAAGCGCAAGAGCCTCGAATGGGGTGGCCGCAAGCTGACCCTCGAGACCGGCCGGATCGCCCGTCAGGCCGACGGCGCCGTCCTCGCCACCTATGGTGAAACCACGGTGCTGGCCACCGTCGTCGCCGCCAAGGCCCCGAAGCCGGGCCTCGATTTCTTCCCCCTGACCGTGAACTATCAGGAAAAGACCTTCGCCGCGGGCAAGATTCCCGGCGGGTTCTTCAAGCGCGAAGGCCGCCCGACGGAAAAGGAGACCCTGGTCTCCCGCCTGATCGACCGCCCGATCCGCCCCCTGTTCGTCAAGGGCTTCAAGCACGAGACGCAAGTCGTCGTGACGGTTCTCAGCCATGATCTCGAGAACGATCCGGACATCGTGGCCATGGTCGCCGTGTCCGCCGCCCTCACCCTGTCCGGCGTGCCGTTCATGGGCCCCATCGGTGCCGCCCGCGTCGGCTTCATCGACGGCCAGTACGTGCTGAACCCGACCCTGGACCAGATGGCCGACAGCCGCCTGGACCTGGTGGTCGCCGGCACCCAGGACGCCGTGATGATGGTGGAATCGGAAATCCAGGAACTGAGCGAGAGCGAAGTGCTGGGTGCCGTGACCTTCGCCCACAAGAGCCTGCAGCCGGTGATCGACGCGATCATCGAACTGGCCGAGCATGCCGCCAAGGAGCCCTGGGACTTCCAGGCCGAGGACTTCTCCGACGTGGTCACCAAGATCAAGGCCCTGGTCGGCGAGGACATCCGCAAGGGCTACGAGCACAAGGGCAAGGCCGAGCGTCATGACGCCATCGGCGCAGCCAAGGCCAAGGCCGCCGCGGCCCTGCTGAAGACCGAGGAAAATCCGGACGGCGTCGATTCCGCCAAGTTCGGCTCGGCCTTCAAGGAATGCGAAGCCGACGTGCTCCGTCGCGACATCATCGAGCACGGCCGCCGGGTGGACGGACGTCCCCTCGACAAGGTCCGCCCGATCGTCTCGGAAGTCTCGGTCCTGCCGCGGACCCATGGTTCGGCCCTGTTCACCCGTGGTGAAACCCAGGCCCTGGTCGTGGCCACCCTGGGCACCGGCGAGGACGAGCAGTGGATCGACGCCCTGGAAGGCACCTACAAGGAAAGCTTCCTGCTGCACTACAACTTCCCGCCCTACTCCGTAGGCGAGACGGGCCGCATGGGCTCGCCGGGCCGTCGCGAGATCGGTCACGGGAAGCTCGCCTGGCGCGCCATCCGGCCGATGCTGCCCACCAAGTCGGACTTCCCCTATACGCTCCGTCTGGTGTCGGAGATCACCGAGTCCAACGGTTCGTCCTCCATGGCCACGGTCTGCGGTGCCTCGCTGGCGCTGATGGATGCGGGCGTGCCCCTGAAGAAGCCGGTCTCCGGCATCGCCATGGGCCTGATCCTGGAAAAGGACGGCTTCGCGGTTCTGTCGGACATCCTGGGGGATGAAGATCACCTGGGCGACATGGACTTCAAGGTCGCCGGGACCGCCGACGGCATCACCTCGCTGCAGATGGACATCAAGATCCCCGGCATCACCGAGGAGATCATGCACAAGGCCCTGCACCAGGCGAAGGAAGGCCGGCTGCACATCCTTGGCGAGATGGCCAAGGCGATCGACGGCGCCCGCACCGAGATCGGTGAGTACGCCCCGAAGATCGAGACGATCATGATCCCGACCGACAAGATCCGCGACGTGATCGGCTCGGGCGGCAAGGTGATCCGCGAGATCGTGGAAAAGACCGGCGCCAAGGTGAACATCGAGGACGACGGTTCGGTGAAGGTGTCGGCCTCGGATGGTGCCAAGATCAAGGCGGCGCTGGACTGGATCAAGTCCATCACCCAGGAGCCGGAAGTGGGCGCGGTCTATACCGGCCGGGTCGTGAAGGTCGTCGACTTCGGCGCCTTCGTGAACTTCTTCGGTGCCCGCGACGGTCTGGTGCACATCAGCCAGATCTCGAAGGAAAAGGTCGGCAAGGTCTCTGACGTCCTGACCGAAGGTCAGGAAGTGAAGGTGAAGCTGATCGGCTTTGACGATCGCGGCAAGACCAAGCTTTCGATGAAGATCGTGGACCAGGAGACCGGTGAAGATCTGTCCCGCAAGGAAAACGAAGAGGCCTGATCCCACGGGCCCCTGCTGAATTGAGAGGCGTCCGGGCATCCCGGGCGCCTTTCTTTTTGGCGGGCATCGTGGCCAATTCGCCCGTGCGGTGATCGGTGTGGACGCCTGCACGGCCCCTCGACAAGGGTTAATGACCGTGGGGGGTGTGGAAATGCTGTCGAGTGTCGGGCGTATCGTCTTTGCGTTGCTGCGTTTCGCCGTCGGTGCCGGTCTGGCCCTGATCGGCGCGGGCCTGCTGCGCCAGGACCCGAGGGTTCCGGCCGCCCTTGTCCACCTGGCAACCCAGCCCCCCTTCGGGGGTCTGTGGTGTGCCCTGGTGTCCCTCGCGGGGGGAATTGCGCTGATGCTGCACGCGCTTCCGTCTCCATGGCGCACCGACCGCATCGCCGACCGCGGCGGACCGGTCGAAACGCCCGAGCCGGAACCGGTTCCTCCGGTCCAGCGGAGCTTCGAGGCCCCCGCCGCCGCGCCGCTGCGCTGGCACCCCCCGGTGCTGGACCCCAGCCCCGCACCGGGTCCGGACCTGGCCCCGCGGATGTCGTTCGCCCCGACGCCCTCCGTTCCGGCGGAATCCGCGCCGGTCCCCGCCGCTGCAGACCCCGCGCCATCGGAGGTGATGGCAGAGCGCATGCCGGCGTCCGTCGATCCTGCGCCGGCCCTCCATTCGCCCCGCGCCCCCGACGCGGCCCCTGTCCCGGTGTTCCGCAGCCGGCCCGCCCCGCGCCGGCCCTCCCGAGCCCGGATGATCGGTCCGCTCCCGTCCTGAGGACGGCAGCTTCGGCATCGCCGCGCCCGTGCCGGCCCACCGGTCGGCAACGGCTCGCTGCCCGCGTGCCGGAATTCGGAAAAGTTCGTCGTTTCGCCGCATCTTTTAAAACTGGTCGCCCGTAGCTCTGCGGAACATGTTTGGAGCCACGCCCCGTCCAGGCAACACGCCTGTGGGGCCGTCAGAAAGCTGTTGCGCGCCCATGCCCAGAGCCCTTGGTCAGATTGACACCCGCAAGTCGGAGGCCATCGTCAGCGCCGCCTTTTCCGTCCTGTCCGAGCGGGGGCTGTCCGCGCCCCTGGAGGAGGTCGCGCGGCGGGCCAATGTCTCCAAGCAGACCGTCTACAACCACTACGGCTCCAAGACGCAGCTGATCCGCACCCTGATCGAGCGTCGGCGGGACGAGATCACCGCCCCCCTGGCGCGGCCGGGGGCCCTGGATGATCCGATGGGGGCCCTGACCGCCTATGCCTCGGCCATGATCCGCTCGACCTTGACGGAGCCGTATGGCGAACTCATGCGCATGGCGGTGACCGGCGTGGAGGATTCCCCCGAACTGGTGGATATCCTCTATGACACCGGCTTCATGGGGGTGCGGCAGAAGCTCGCGCGGTACCTTGAGTCCCTCAATGCCCTGGGTGTGATCCGCGCCGATGATCCGGTCCAGGCGGCAGAGATGTTTGCCGGCCTTGCCGTGGGCGGCCTGCAGATCCGTCGCATGATCGGTCGCGACCTGGGACGGGACACGGCAAGCGAGCCGGCCCGGGCGGCGACCTGTGCCCGGCTGTTCCTGAAGGCGTTCGCTCCCTAGGGTCCGTACTCAATTAGAGTCTGGCGCGTTTTCATGGGTTCTGATTCAAGGCTTCTGGAAGGGAGCCGCCCATGCGCAAGCTTTACTGGTTGGATGACGAGGCCTGGTCGAAGATCGAGCCCCATCTGCCCCGCGGTCGCCGGGGCGCGCGCCGTGTTGATGACCGTCGTGTGATCAGCGGCATTGTCCACATGTTGCAGTCCGGCGCGCGCTGGCGTGACTGCCCTGCGGAGTATGGGCCGTACACGACGGTCTACAACCGGTTCAACCGCTGGAGCCGACAGGGGATCTGGCACGACATGTTCAAGGCCCTGACCGGCCACAG
Organism: uncultured Caulobacterales bacterium; assembly: GCA_903874895.1. GTDB lineage: Bacteria > Pseudomonadota > Alphaproteobacteria > Caulobacterales > Caulobacteraceae > CAIMFV01. The sequence goes on from CAIQUG010000122.1 coordinate 23,448, forward strand.
CGGCATCTACACCAGCGCCGCCATCGACTCGACC
>CAIQUG010000123.1 GCA_903874895.1 uncultured Caulobacterales bacterium
AAAGATGGAGAAGCGCCTGCTGGGGGTCGGCGCACCGGACCTGGCCGCCCTGCGCGCCGGTCGTCAGGCCCTGCGCGCCCATCTGGCCCATCTGGAGGGCCTGCTCGCCCAGAGGGACTGGCTGGCGGGCCGGCAGCTCAGTCTCGCGGACATGGCGGCCGGGGCTCATCTGTCGGTGGTCGACTTCTTCGGCGAGTGCCCGTGGGAGGACTTTCCCGCAACGCGGACCTGGTATGCCCGCCTGAAATCCCGGCCGTGCTTCCGCCCCCTGCTCAACGATCGGTATCCGGGGCTGGCCCCTGCCGCCCACTATGACGATCTGGATTTCTGACACCCGCGGGGCCGGGCGAAATCTCCGTCCGCGGACTGTCTTGAAACTGTCGCCAAACCGGCATTGCCCTTGGCTTCCGACGCCTGTATGGGGGCGTGCGCCTGCGTACCGGGGGTCCGCTCGGCACGTCCCGTTGAATGACCATGCGACAAGGGGGGTCCATGCCCGCGCATCACCCGTCCCTGACGGCGATCCGGCCGTGGCGATACATCCCGTCCGTCTGGGATGCGCTGATCTTCGCCCTGGTGCTGGGCCTCATCGCCCTGATCGCCTTTGGCGGCCATGAAACCACCCAGCCCCTGGCGGCGGTGGAGCACGCAAGGATCTCCCTCGATCCGTCGGCCCTTCCCTACTACGCGCTTCGCACGACCCTGCGGATGCTGGCGGGCATCATCTGCTCGTTCATCTTCACCCTCTGCTACGGGGCGCTGGCCCAGAAGAGCCGGCGGGCGGAGATGGTGCTGATCCCGATCCTCGACATCCTCCAGTCCCTGCCCGTCCTGACCTTCCTGACCTTCACCCTGGCCTTCTTCCTGAAGCTGTTCCCGGGCTCGGTCCTCGGGGCCGAGCTTTGCTCGGTCTTCACCATCTTCACGTCCCAGGCGTGGAACATGACCTTCAGCTTCTACCAGTCCCTGAAGACGGTGCCGAAGGATCTGTCCGACGTGTCCGACAGCCTGCGGCTGGGGGGCTGGCGGCGGTTCTGGACGCTGGAGGTGCCGTTCGCCGCGCCCGGCCTGATCTGGAACGCCATGATGTCCATGTCCGGCGCCTGGTTCTTCGTGGTGGCGTCCGAGGCGTTCTCGGTGGGCTCCACCACCATCACCCTGCCGGGCATCGGGGCCTATGTGGCCACGGCCATCGACCACAAGGACCTTGGTGCCATCGGCTGGGCCGTGGCCACGATGCTGGCCGTGATCCTGGTCTATGACCAGCTGCTGTTCCGGCCCCTGGTCGCCTGGTCGCAGAAGTTCCGGGTGGAGCTTTCGTCCGGCTCCGGACCCGAGGCCTCGTCCTGGCTGCTGGACTTCTTCCAGCGGGCGCGGCTCGCCCAGCGGATGTTCGCGCCGGTGGGGCGCCTGTCCCGCTGGTTCATCACCCTGCGGCTGGGCCGGGAGTTCACCCCGCCGCCCGCCGTGCGCAAGGCGTGGGACAGCCGCAACGTGGACTATCTGTGGTTCGCGGCCATCACCGTCGCGTCCCTGTGGGTGGCCTGGCAGGGCGTCGCCTACATGCACCTGACCCTCGGCCTCGGGGATGTGATCTACGCCGTCGAGATGGGGGCCCTGACCCTGATCCGCGTCCTGGTCCTGATCCTGCTGGCCAGTCTGATCTGGGTGCCTCTCGGCGTGTGGATCGGATTGCGCCCGAAGCTGGCGGAGGCGGTCCAGCCGGCGGCCCAGTTCCTGGCCGCCTTCCCCTCCAACCTGCTGTTCCCGGTGGTGGTGGCGCTGATCGTCGCCAACCACGCAAGCCCGGACATCTGGCTGTCGCCGCTGATGATCCTCGGCACCCAGTGGTACATCCTGTTCAACGTCATCGCCGGGGCCAGTGCCTTCCCCAATGACCTGCTGGAGGCGGCAGGCAGCTTCGGCGTCCGGGGCTGGAGCTGGTGGCGCAAGGTCGCCCTGCCCGGGATCTTCCCCTACTATGTGACCGGGGCGATCACCGCGTCCGGGGGGTCCTGGAATGCCTCCATCGCCGCGGAAGTGGCGAGCTGGGGGGAGCAGAGGCTGGAGGCCCACGGTCTTGGGGCCTACATCGCCGATGCCACGCTCAAGGGCGACTTCCCGCGGATCGTCCTGGGGGCGGTGGTGATGAGCATCTTCGTCGTCCTGTTCAACCGGCTGCTCTGGCGGCCCCTGTTCGACTTCGCCGCGCGCCGTCTCGCGCTGAACTGACCCGTCTGCACGCCATCCCGAGGAGGGACCCATGGTCATGACATCGCCGGCGACCGCGCCGACTCCCCAGCGCCCCGAGGCCGGGCCCGTGATGCTGGACATCCGCAATGTGCGCCAGACCTATTCCAAGGGTCAGGCCAACGACCTGCTGGTGCTGGACGGCATCAACTTCCAGCTCCGCGAGGGGGAGATCGTCGGCCTCCTGGGCCGCTCCGGGTCCGGCAAGTCCACCCTGCTGCGGATCATTGCCGGTCTCGCCCGACCCCGGGGCGGCGACGTCACCTGGCAGGGTCAGCCCATCGACGGGCCGCCCAAGGGGGTGGCCATGGTGTTCCAGAGCTTCGCCCTGTTTCCCTGGCTGACCGTGCTGGAAAACGTGGAGATCGGGCTGGAGCCCCTCGGCGTCCCCCCGGCGGAGCGGCGCCAGCGGTCCCTGCAGGCCATCGACCTGATCGGCCTCGACGGCTTCGAGAATGCCTATCCGAAGGAGTTGTCCGGCGGCATGCGCCAGCGGGTGGGCTTTGCCCGCGGGCTGGTGGTGCATCCCCAGCTGCTGCTCATGGACGAGCCCTTCTCCGCCCTCGACGTCCTCACCGCCGAGACCCTGCGCACCGACCTCGTGGACCTGTGGATGGAGGGCAAGCTGCCGCTCCGCTCGATCCTTCTCGTCACCCACAATATCGAAGAGGCCGTGCTGATGTGCGACCGGGTAGTGATCTTCGCCTCCAATCCCGGCCGGATCGCCGCCGAGGTGAAGATCGACCTTCCCTATCCCCGCAACCGGACCGAACCGGCCTTCCGCCAGCTGGTGGACGACATCTATGGCCGCATGACCAACCCCATGGACCCAAAGCTGCGGGCCGAGCAGATGCATGGCGGCGCCGACCACCCCGGCGGCGGCATCGGCATGACCCTGCCCCAGGTCTCCACCAACCTGCTGGCGGGCCTGATGGAGGCACTGATGCAGCCGCCCTTCGATGGCAAGGCGGACCTGCCCGACATTGCCGACGAACTGACCATGGAGGTGGACGAGCTCTTCCCCCTGGCGGAAAGCCTTCAGCTGCTGGGCTTTGCCGACGTGGCCCACGGGGACATCCGGCTGACCGAGGACGGTCGGCGGTTTGTCGATTACGACGTGGACTCCCGCAAGAAGCTGTTCCGCGACCACCTGATGGCCCGGGTTCCCATGGCGGCCATGATCCGCCGGGTGCTGGACGAACGCTCCACTCACCGGGCGCCGTATCGCCGCTTCTCTGAAGAGCTCGAGGACTTCATGTCCGAGGAGTTCGCCGAGGAGACCCTCTACGCCCTGATCGACTGGGGTCGCTATGCGGAGCTGTTCGCCTTCGACGAGCAGTCCCAGAGCTTCAGCCTCGAAGACCCGGCCTAGGTCCGGCCCGAAGCACCGGCGCTTGCGGTGCCCGCCCGCCGGGTGCCGGTAGGGTGAAGGGCCGCAGGGTCAGGTCGGTGGCCAGCTGGCGTTCCAGTCCGGCCAGCACGACCCGCAGGCCGTCCGGGGACGCGAACCCCAAGCCCGATCCGGTCTGGCCCATCCAGCCGCCACAGACTTCATCCAGCCGACGGACACGCTCCCCCAGGGCCGCCATGCAGGTGGGGGCCAGATGGAGGAACTGGGACAGCCGGTCCGGGCTCCGCTGTACCTCGAGGAGGGTCACGGTTTCCGCCACGGCATCGGACAGGTCCCGCGCTTCCCGCCGCGCCAGGGTCAGGGCCCGCAGCACCCGGCCGCGAGCGAGGTCGATCATGGCCAGCTCGTCGGGCTGGGCAGTCTGTCTCGGCGCGGCCCCGCCGATCTCGTCGGCCGTCCGGCAGACCATGCGGTCCATGGCGGCGAGCCTTTGGCGGTAGAAGGCGAGAGCCTTCCAGGCCAGCAAGGCCAGGGACAACTGTTCCGGTTTGAGGCCGAACCGGACAGCGACGGCCTCGGTCGCTGCCGGGCCCGCGCAGTGGGTGAGGAGCTGGACCATTTCCCTGTTCGGCAGGGCGCGGGGGGTGTCAGCCAGTCCCAGCTGCCACTGCAGGCACGGCGCGACCTCGGCCAGCACCCGGGCTGCGGTGGTCTCCTGCTCGGTCCGTGAGACCTGCAGGTAGCAGTCTCCGAAGGGAAGCTGGAAGTGACGCCCCATCTCCTCCACGACATAGGGGTCGAGGGACGGCAACCATGCCAGGCGCTGGAGCATGGCCACGTCATGCGCCAGATCATAGGCGCGGTAGTCGAGATCCGCCTGAAGCTGCGCGTCCAGGGACTGCGGCATGATGACCAGCGACTTGGCGATAAGTCCTCCCCGATTCCGCTGCAGGGGCAGCATCAGCTTGGTGGCGCCCAGGCGGCGGGGCAGGTCGCGGCGGGCATCGTCCGGCGTCATGTTGAATTTCACGATCACCGAACGGTTCAGGATCGGATGAGAGAAGACCGGACGGGTCTGATACGCCGGGTCTGCCGGGGGATGGCGCCACAGGGCGTGGAGGTCCAGGCGACTGGACATGCGCCAGTCCGCCATCGCCGGGATCGATGCCGGGTCCGTTGTCTCGGACGGTAGGCCGGGGATCGGGGTGTACAGGGACGGACCCTTCGCGCGAACAATACGTCTTTCATAACAATTCTAGCGCGCATTTCTTTCCGCAAGGTTCCAATCGATGGTTATCCGAAGGTAAATTCAGACCCTGGGTTGCATCGTGTCCGGCCGCCCCGGGGGGCTCAGTGCCGCGGGGGCGCGAAGTCGCCCCCGTCGGAGCCCCCGGATCCCTGCAGACCGGAGATGCAGAGGATCACGGCGTCCCAGTGGGCCAGCGCCGCGGCGTCGCCCATGGCGGCCAGCTCCGCAGCCCGCATCACGGCGATCACCTCGGCGTCCTCGCCATACTGGCGGATCAGGGCAATGGCGGCGGACATGACGGCGGGATCCGGGGAAGCCTCCTGGGTCATGCCGGCATCCGCAGACACCCCGACACACGGGGTCGGGCGGCCCGAAGGCCGACCAACACACCGGAATGTCGAGAGAATTTGGAGCGGGCAGAGGGATTCGAACCCTCGACCCCAACCTTGGCAAGGTTGTGCTCTACCCCTGAGCTACGCCCGCTCGCGCACGAGGCCGAAGAGGCCCCGCAGGAAGAGGCGCGCTTTAAAACAGACCGCGCCCGCCTTGGCAAGCGGTCTGTTGCGGGATTCTGCAGGTTACGGGGTGCCATCCCGGGTCAACGGCCGATCTTGAGAGACTTCAGACGCCGCTTGTTCACGTGGTCCGCCGGGGCCGGACCCATGTCGTCGGGGATCTCGCCCTTGAAGTAGTAGCGCTGCCAGGCATCCCGCACTGCCTCCGGATCCCGCTGGCCGAGCTTCTTGTTGAAGGCCTCCCGCTCGCGGATCCAGGCCTCGTACTGATTTCGCAGGGCATCATCCGAGGCCATGCTCCGTTGCACCGGCTGGACCTGGTCCATGACCCGGTGCGGGGTCAGGCTGATGAAGCAGAAGGGTTCGCCCTTCTCGAAGCGGACCCGGCCGGGACGGGTGAAGATCCAGTTCATGGTGAAGGGAAACGGCAGCCAGTCGGTCTCCACCAGCCCGGACAGGGGCTGGATACCGTCCTTGGGCAGGTTCGGCGGACCGGCGGCGATGAGGTCCCAGCCCGGCGGCGTCCGGAACAGGTAGCCCGGGTGAAAGGTCAGGATCCCCCCGCCGAAATGCGCCTTGCACAGGTCGTGGAAGTCCGGGTGCGGCCGGTCCGGACGCAGGGTGATGGCCTCGTTCTGCGGCGAGCCGCTCCATTCCGCCGTGAAGCCCACCGGACAGAGCAGCTCCCAGCCCGTGGTGTTGGCCATGGTCAGGGGCAGGCAGCGATAGGGATGTCGGTTGGCGAAATGATCCATCCAGCGCCGGTCCGGCCGACCCGGCACGATTTCGGGCGGCCGTGCGGCCACCGGGTAGCACTCGAGTTCCATCTGCGGCCTCACGGGAATGCGGTCTCGTCCGTTCACGCCTAGAACATGTCGCCGGGAAACAGAAGGGCCGGAGCGGGATCGCGGCCCTTGCAGCCCAGCGCTTGACGTCCGGCCCTTGACGTCTGGCCGGGCCCCGTGGCTCAAGCGGGCCAGCAAACGCTGCGCTGCGAGGGCCGACACATGACCGAACCTCTGGGACCCATGGGCCGAGCCGAGCTCGAGGCCTTTCTCGTCGCCCATGACATCCCCTTCGTCACCTACGAGCACCCGCCGGTCTTCCGGGTCGAGGAGGGGCCGGAGCTGAAGGCCCGGATCCCCGGGGGTCATTCCAAGAACCTGTTCCTCAAGGACCAGAAGGGACAGCTGTGGCTGATCAGCGCGCTGGGCGACACCCGCATCGACCTGAAGGCCGCCCCCGCCTGGATCGGCTCCGCGCGCCTGTCCTTCGGGTCGGAGGAGCGGCTGTGGGAGGCGCTGGGCGTGAGGCCGGGCTCGGTGACGGCTCTGGCCCTGGTCAATGATCCGGACCAGGCGGTGCGGTTCGTGCTGGATGCGGCCCTGATGGCCCATGACAGCGTCAATTTCCACCCCCTGACCAATGACGCCACCACGAACCTGACCCGGGCGGCCTTCCTGAAATTCCTCGAGGTGACCGGGCGCGAGCCGGTGATCATCGACTTTGGCGGCCTCAGCGGTGCCGCAGCCTCCTGAAAACCCCGGTGCAGTGACGGAATCCGATTGAAGCTCCGGGCCATCGGGGCCATCTAGGGCGGGAGATGCTGTGACGCCGTGCGGCTCTGCGCGGCCCGGACGAGAGGTGAGACGCGATGTTCGGAGACCTGATCGGCAAGGGCAAGTCCAGTGGCACAGCTGCCGCTGACGCTTCCCTGATCAAGGAGGCCACCGACGCCAGCTTCATGGCCGACGTGGTCGAGGCGTCCCGGCATCAGCCGGTTCTGGTGGACTTCTGGGCCCCCTGGTGCGGCCCCTGTCGCCAGCTGACACCCCTTCTGGAAAAGGTGGTCACGGCCGCCAAGGGCGCGGTGAAGCTGGTCAAGATCAATGTGGACGAGAACCCCGGCTATGCCGGTCAGCTGCGGGTGCAGTCGATCCCGGCGGTGTTTGCCTTCAAGGACGGCCAGCCGGTGGACGGCTTCATGGGGGCTCTTCCCGAAAGCCAGTTGAAGGCCTTCATCGATCGTCTGGTGGGAGATGCCGCCGGCCCGTCCGCCGACGTCGAGGCTCTGCTGGCGGAGGCGGCCGAGTCCGTCTCCCTCGGCGATGTGGGCGGCGCGGCCCAGGCCTATGCCCAGATCCTTTCCCTGGAGCCGGAGAACCTGAAGGCGATTGCCGGACTGGCCCGTTGCTATCTGGCCAACGGTGACGCCGAGCGCGCCACGGAGGTGCTCGAGATGGCACCCGCCGGTGCCAGTGACAGCGACCTGACCGCCGTGCGCGCGGCGCTGGCCCTGGCGGCCAAGGGCGGGGCGGAGACCGCCGCTCTGGAGCGGCGGCTGCAGGCCGATCCGACGGACCACCAGGCCCGCTTCGAACTGGCCCAGGCTTTGGCGGCCCGGGGCGACTTCGCGGCCGCATCCGACCGGCTGCTGCAGATCATCGAAAGCGACCGTGCCTGGAACGGCGACGCAGCGCGCAAGGAGCTTCTCACCGTCTTCGAGGCGGCCGGGCTGTCCTCGGACATCGCCAAGGCGGGACGGCGCCGCCTGTCCGCCATCCTGTTCTCCTGAGCGCGGAGGTGGGCGGTCCGATGAGAGCGAGCGAACTGCCCCAGGTCATCCCGATATTCCCGCTGGACGGCGTCCTGCTGCTGCCGGACGGGACGTTGCCCCTGAACGTGTTCGAGCCGCGCTATCTCAACATGATCGACGATGCCATGGCAGGCGACCGGACGATCGGCATCATCCAGAGCCGCAGTGGTGGAGACCGCCAGGTGCCCCGGCTGATGGAGGTCGGCTGCGTGGGCCGGATCACCAGCTTCACCGAGACCCCGGACGGCCGCTATCTGATCACCCTGACCGGTGTCTGCCGCTTCACCCTCCGGGCGGAGCTGGACCTGCCGACTCCCTACCGGCAGGTGCGGGCGGACTATGCCGCCTGGCTCGACGACCTCCAGGCCGCGGATGAACCGGACACGACCGCCCGTGACGCCCTGTTCGAGGCCCTGAAGTCGTATCTGGACCATCGGGGGCTGGCCATGGACTGGGATGCGGTCCGGGCGGCGCCGGTGAACGCCCTGGTGAGCAGTCTGTGCATGGCCCTGCCCTTCGATTCCACGGAAAAGCAGGCCCTGCTCGAGGCCCCATCCCCCACGGATCGACATGCGGCACTGATCACCCTGCTGCGGTTCGATGCGGCCGGTGGACAGCCGGGCGAGGCTTCCGGCCTGCAATGACCTCCTGACAAGGACTCCGCCATGACCGATGCCGCCCAGACTGCCCCGGACCAGACGACCCCGAACCAGACCGCCGTGGATCCTCGCCTGCTGGAGATCCTGGTCTGCCCGGTGACCCGCGGGCCGCTGGAATATGACAGGGCCCGCAACGAGCTGATCAGCCGGTCGGCGCGGCTGGCCTATCCGATCCGCGACGGGGCCCCGGTCATGCTTCCCGACGAAGCCCGGGCGCTGGAGGAGGGGGAGGCGTGACCCTCGCCCCCTGGCCGACGGAACTCCGGGCCCACGCCAATGGGCGACAGTTGAAGGTCAGCTTCGACGACGGAATCACCGCCGACCTGTCCGCGTCCGAGCTCCGGCGCCGCTCGCCCAGCGCGGAGGGGCGCGGCCACGGGGCCCATGCACCCCAGCGGGCCGAGGGGCTCTATGACCATGTGGCCATCGTCGGCCTCGCCCCGGTGGGACGCTATGCCGTCCGGATCCGTTTCGACGACGGACACGATACCGGCCTGTTCACCTGGGCGCTGCTGCGCCGTCTGGCGACGGCTGGGCCGGAGTGAGCCAGGCCCCCGCGCAGGGGCCGGCGACACAGAACCCGTCGGAGATCCGGAACAGGGCCCCGTGGGTCTGGCAGACCAGATGCTCCCCGTCCCGGGACAGGGGCAGCACCCCCGGCGGGGCAAGGGGGCCACCGGTGTGCGGGCAGGCGTTTCGCCAGACGTGCGTGATGCCCTCGGCATCGAGCACGGCGAGATCGGGCAGCGACGGAGGCTTCAAGCCCGTTCGCCCCTCAGGCCAGACCGCCCAGCGCGAGACGCCAGGGCCGGACCTCCACCGACGCGAACACGCCTGCCGTGGCATAGGGGTCGCCGGCGGCAAAGGCCCGGGCCGCAGCCAGGTCGTCCGCCTCGACGATGATGAGCGAGCCCTCCGGCTGGCCGTCGGCATCGAGAAAGGCCCCGCCGGCCCGGACGCGGCCGGTCCCGTCGGCATAGGCCAGATGCCGGTCACGGGTTGCCAGGCGCAGGGGCAGGGCACCGGGCTTGTCAAGGCAGATGATCGCGAAGAGGGCCATGGCGGTTCCTTCAGGTTTCGTGACGCAGGGGGCGGGACAACAGGCCGGTGACGGCATCTTCCAGCCGGATCTCTCCCGCCAGCAGGGCGGCGGTGGTTTCGCAGATCGGCATGTCGACGCCCAGCTTCCCGGCCAGGGCGCGGACGGCGGGGGCCGAGGCCACGCCCTCCGCCACGGACAGCTTGCCCGAGAGGGCCTCCGCCAGGGACCGGCCCCGGCCCAGGGCCAGACCGACGGACATGTTGCGGGACTGGGGCGAGGAACAGGTCAGCACCAGATCCCCGAGGCCACACAGTCCGGCGAGGGTCTCCGCCCGGCCGCCCAGCGCGGTCCCCAGCCGGGTCATCTCGGCAAAGCCCCGGGTGATCAGGGCGGCATGGGCGCTGCGGCCCAGTTCCAGGCCCTCCACCACGCCGCAGGCGATGGCCAGGACGTTCTTCACCGCCCCGCCGGCCTCGGCGCCGATCATGTCGGTGCTCAGATACGGGCGGAAGCCGGGCGTGGCCAGCTGACGGGCCATGGCTTCGCCCAGCGCCGCATCACCGCAGGCCAGCGTCACCGCGGTGGGCTGTCGCCGGGCCACCTCCGCCGCGAAGCTGGGGCCGGACAGCACGGCGAGGGGCGCGCCGGGCACGGTCTCCCGCGCCACGTCGGTCATCAGCTTCAGGGTCGCCTGCTCGACCCCCTTGGCGCACAGGACCAGAGGGGCCTGCGAAGGGCCGAGGGCCGCAAGCGTCGAGCGGACGTGCTGGGCGGGAGTCACCACCAGCAGCAGCTGCCGGTCTGCGAGATCCCCCAGGGCGACGGTGGCACGGATCGCCGGGTCGAGATCGACACCGGCGAGGAAGGGCGTGTTGCGGTGAGCTGCGTTGATCTCCCCCGCCACTTCGGCCTCACGGGCATGCAGCAGGACGTCCACCCCGTCCCGGGCACAGACCTGGGCCAGGGCCGTGCCCCAGGCACCCGCACCGATGACGCCGATCCGTTCGAAGGCCGGGCTCATGCCTTGGCCCCCTTGCGACCCGGCGCATGCAGCGGGGCCCGCAGCGCAGCCTCGGAATCGAGGGGCCAGCGGGGACGGGCGGCCACGTCCAGGGGATCGGTCAGCCCCAGGCGAAGCCGCTCGGCCCCCGCCAGCGCAATCATGGCCGCATTGTCCGTGCAGTATTTCAGGGGCGGGGCGACGAACCGGAACCCGTGCCGCGCCGCCATGTCCGCCAGGGCCGTGCGCACGGCGCCATTGGCCGCGACGCCGCCGGCCACGGCCAGCAGGCGCCCCGCGTCGCCGAAGCGTTCCAGATGCAGGGCCATGGCCCGCTCTGTCCGTTCCGCCAGTTGCCGGGCGATGGCCTGCTGCACCGTGGCGGCCAGATCCGCCCGGTCCGCCTCCGTGGTCAGGCCTGCCGCCTGGCGCGCCGCGGCGGTCTTCAGCCCGGAAAAGGAAAAGTCGCAGCCCGCCCGGCCGAGCAGCATCCGTGGCAGCTGGAAACGGGAGGCGTCACCGGAGGCCGCCAGCCGTTCCAGCGCGGGGCCGCCGGGATAGCCGAGGCCCAGGGTCATGGCGATCTTGTCGAACGCCTCTCCCGCCGCATCGTCGATTGTGGCGCCCAGCCGGGTGCAACGCCCGATCCCTTCCACGGACAGCAGCTGGCAGTGACCGCCCGAGACCAGCAGCAGCAGGTAGGGATAGGGCGCGTCCTCCGTCAGCCGCGGGGACAGGGCGTGGCCCTCCAGATGGTTCACCGCGATCAGGGGCAGGCCCCGGGCGAGGGCCACGGCCTTCCCTGCGGCGAGGCCGACCATCACCCCGCCGATCAGGCCGGGACCGGCGGTGGCCGCCACGCCCTGGAGGTCGCCGAAGTCCAGCCCGGCCTCGTCGAGGGCGGCGCGGATCACCGTGTCGATGACCTCTGCATGGGCCCGGGCGGCAATCTCCGGGACGACGCCGCCATAGGGGCTGTGTCGCTCGAACTGGGTGGCGATCACCGAGGACAGGACCTCCGGTCGCGCGTCCAGACGCACCACGGCCGCCGCGGTCTCGTCACAGCTGGTCTCGATTCCGAGGACCGTGAGGGAGGGCTGCACGACGGCGGGTTGGGGGTCGGACATGGGCTCCGGGGGCCGGGCAAGGGACGGCGGGGCCGTCGCCTGCATTGAAATGCGGCCCCGTCTCCGGTAGCCGTTGCTGTCAGAGCCCTCAGGTAACCGTCCGGACCCCACGATGCAACACAGCTCCTCTCCCATCCGTATCGGTGCCCGAGGGTCACGCCTGTCCCAGGTCCAGGCCCGCTACATCCAGGCGGAGGTCACCCGGCTGATGGGGGCCGATCCAGCCGATGCGGAGCGGGTGGCCCCGGTGATCTTCATCACCACCACCGGCGACCGGATCCAGGACCGGCGTCTGCTGGAGATCGGCGGAAAGGCCCTGTTCACCAAGGAGATCGAGGAGGCGTTGCTCGACAACCGCATCGATCTGGCCGTCCATTGCCTGAAGGACATGCCGTCGATCTCGCCCCCGGGTCTCGGCGTCGCGGCCTATCCCGAACGGGAAGATCCCCGGGATGCCTTCATCTCCCCGGTCGCCACCCGGATCGAGGACCTGCCCCACGGGGCGCGGCTGGGCACGGCCAGCCTCCGCCGCCAGGCCCAGGCCCTGTTCCGTCGCCCGGACCTGTCTCTGCAGTTGCTGCGCGGCAATGTGGACACCCGCCTCGCCAAGTTGGAGGAGGGCTTCGCCGAGGGCATCGTGCTCGCCTATGCGGGCCTGAAGCGCCTCGGCATGGCCGACCGGGTGGCCGGCCTGATCGATCCGGTCGAGGCTCCCCCGGCGCCCGGCCAGGGCTGCCTGACCCTGCAGACGCGCACGGCGGACCTGGATCACCCGGTCGTCCGGGCGCTGAACCATGCGGAGACCGAACTGTGCGTGGCCGCGGAGCGCGGCGCGCTGGAGGCCCTGGAAGGTTCCTGCAAGACCGCGGTGGGGGCCTATGCCGTCCGGGTCGACGGCACCCTGTCCCTCGTCGTGGAGGGCCTGGCCGCCGACGGATCGCAGCGCTGGCGGCGGGAGGGTGCCATCCCTGCGGCGTCCATCGACGCCTCCGTGATCGATGCGGCGGGACGTCTCGGCCGGGAGCTGGGCGACATTGTCCGGCAGGAGGGCGGCGACGCCCTGACCCCGCCGGAGTGAACCCGGCTGGGCGGCGACCATGACCAGAGCCCGACCATGACCCGCGACGCACCCCGGGTCTGGGTGACACGGGCGCTGCCCGGGGCGCAGGCGACGGCCGCGCGCCTGTCCGCCGCAGGCCTGACGCCGGTCGTCGCGCCGCTGATCGAGACCACGTCCCTGCCCGGTCCGGTCGACGTCCTCGACGGTCATGATGCCCTGGTCTTCACCAGCGCCGCCGCCGTCCGTGAGGTGGCCCGGCGGACCCCGGTCCGCACGCATCCCGTCTATGCCGTCGGCGAGGCCACGGCTCGGACCGCAGGCACGGCCGGCTGGAGAGTGGTGGCCGATGCCGACGGGGGCGTGAACGACCTCGCCGGGATCCTCGCCGCCGCGCCGCCAGGCCTTCGTCTGCTGCACCCCTGCGCGGCGGTCACGGCCGGGGACCTTTCGGCCCTCGGGATCACCGTGACGTCCTGGCCGGTCTATCGCACCGACCGGGTCTCGTCCGGCTGGGAGGACGCCCTGGCGGATCTGACAGCCGGGCGGCTGGCTGCGGTGCTGGTCCAGTCACCCAGCGCAGCGGCCGCCCTGGCCGCCCTGATCCCTCCGGCATCGCTCCCGGGGCATGTGGTGGCGTTCGCCCTGTCTCCAGCCTGCGCCGTGCCCCTCGCAGGGACGGGATTCAGAGAAATTGCGCATCCCCCGTTCCCCCGGGAGGCCGCATTGCTTAAGGTCGTCGCTGACACTCTGGTCGGTGCGCCTCCTGCGGCTCCGGCCCGCCACTGACCGGTTGCCCATGACCCTTGCCAGCGACCCCGCCGACCGTTCCCCCACAAGCCGTCCCGGCCGCAGTGGCGTGCTCACGCCCGTGGTCTGGATGTGGCTCGTGTCCTGTGCCGTATGCATCATCGGTGGCGCGGTGGTGGGCCTCTATGGATCCCGGTTGTTCCCGTCCGCCCCGCCCGCGGCCTCGACACCGGGCACGGTCCGTCCGACGCCGGTCGAGCCCCTACCCTCCGCGCCCCTGGCCGCCACCCCGGCCCCTTCGCCCCCTCCTGCTGCCGAGACAGCGGCCCTGGCCGCGCGCATCGACCGGCTGGAGGCTGACCATCGGGCCGTCACCGCCGCTGCGGCCGCCGCGCTCGCCACCGCCAGCCTGTCCCAGGCGTCGGAAACCGGCCGGCCCTTCGTGGCGGAACTGAATACCATGGCGCGGATCGTGCCGGACTCCGGCGACCTCACCGCCCTTCGTCCCCTGGCCGAACGCGGCGTGCCCACCCGCGAGGTGCTGGTGGCGGAATTTCCGGAAATGGCCCGGCAGGCCAGCTTCGCCGCCAAGACCCCTGCCGAAGGCGCAGGACTTCTCACCCGCTTGAATCACGCCCTGTCGGCGCTGTTCACCCTGCGGCAGACCAACCGTCTGACCGGGTCCGACCCGGACGCCATTCTCGCCCGGGCCGAGCGCAAGGTGAATGACGGCGATCTCGACGGGGCGATCCGCGAGATCCAGACCCTGCCGTCCAATGGTCCGGCCGCCGCGAAGGTCTGGGTGGACCGGGCCCGCAGCCGGGCGGATCTGCAGCGGCAGATCGCCGCGATCCGACTGAAGGTGCTGCGCAATCTCGCGGCCGTGGACCGGGAGGCGGGGCTTTGATCCGGACGCTTCTGTTCCTGCTGGTCGTCGCCTTCATCACGGCCGTGGCCGTTGCCGCCACCGGCGATGCCGGTGCTGCCAGCGTCTCCTGGCTTGGCTGGCGGATTGACACCACCGCGTCTGCCGCCCTCGTGACCGTCGTGTTCGGCGCCCTGGTGGCGACCCTGATCTGGCAGCTGCTGCTGTGGTTCCTCGCGGCCCCGTCCCGGGCCGCCCGCGCCCGGGCCGAGACCCGTCGCCGGGAAGGGGCCGAGAGCCTTGCCCGGGGCTTTGTCGCCGTGGCTGCGGGGGCGGGCACCGACGCCCGGCGTCTGGCGCAGAAGGCTGCGGACTATATCGATGATCAGCCCGCCCTCGTGCGGGTGCTGGCCGCCTCGGCCGCGGAAGCGGCCGGGGACGAGCCGGCGGCCATGGCGGCCTACAACGCCATGCTGGGTTTTCCCGAGCTTCGCCTCGCCGGACACCGGGGCCTGATGCTCCAGGCCCAGCGCCGGGGCGATGCCGGGGACGCCGTGCGGCACGCCGAGGCGGCCTATGGCCTGACCAAGACCGCCCGCTGGGCCTGGCGGGCGCTGCTGGAGGCGCGTCTGGCCGCCGGGGACTGGGATGCCGCCCTGTCCCTCGCCAAGGATGCCCTGGACCGCAAGATCGTCTCCCCCGCCTCGGCAGAACGGGCGCGGGCGGCCCTCCTCGCCGCCTCGGCCGCGCGGCGGGAGCTGTCATCCGATCCCAGGGCGCTGGAAGAGGCCCTCGATCTCGCCAGCCAGGCGGCCAAGCTGCGCCCCGACTTCACCCCCGGCGTGCTCACCGCCGCCCGGCGTCTGGCGGCCGACGGACGTGCCGCCCGGGCGGCCCAGCTGGTCGAGCAGGCGTGGAAGGTGCGCCCGCACCCGGGGCTCGCCATGGCCTGGCGGGACCTGAACACCGCCGAGACACCGCGGGAGCGGGCCCGGCGCCTGACCCAGCTGGCCGACGCCAATCCCGATCATCACGAGAGCCGGATCCTGCTGGTGGAGCAGGCCCTGCTGGCGGGCGATGTGATCCAGGCGCGCAAGGCGGCGGAACGTCTCGATCGTCCGCAGGCCAGCGCCCGGGTCTGCGGCCTGATGGCCCGGGTGGCCATGGCCGCCCACGATACGGACGAGGCCCGGGGCTGGATCACCCGCGCCGCCGCCGCACCGGTGGAGCCGGACTGGAGCGACATCGATCCCGAGGGCCGCGCCTTTGCCTATGGCTCCGGCGACTGGAGCCGCCTGGTCTCCCAGTATGCCGAGACCGGGGAACTGATCCATCCGCGGCTGGAACGCGGGGAGCGGGTGTTGAGCGAGCTGCCGGACCTCCCCGTCGCCTACACGGCGTCCACCCCTTTCTTCGCCACGGATCGCGCCGGGACCCTCGCCCCCCTGATCCCCGACGATCCCGGTCCGGAGGAGGACGGCACCGCCCTGAGTGCGCCGCGTCCGACCCCGCCGCCGGGTCGCCGTCGTCGCACGGTCCGCTGACGCTGCTTCCAAGCCCCCTCCGGCGAATCAAAGGCTTGGCAAGACGGCCCCGCGAGGCTAAACACCGCGCCACCGTCGACCCGTCCGGATCGACGGCTCCGGGCCGCCTTAGCTCAGCCGGTAGAGCACCGCATTCGTAATGCGGGGGTCAGGTGTTCGAGTCACCTAGGCGGCACCACTTACCCGTTTTAATTCAACGGGTGTGCGAGTCTCACAGCGCCGGTTCGTCACAGGTTCCAGCCTTCCGATTGCTGCAGCCGCGCCATGGTCCCGTGAAAAATGATTTCGAATCAAGGCGTTGACGCGCGAGCCAAGCCATCGAGGGCATGATCAGAAGGTTCGTGGCCGGGATCACGACCGGCCGCAGACAAGGTGCGCGAGGCTGGTCGTTCATCCGCAGACGGCGGGAGCAATCGAAGCCGACAGTCTCGCCCTTCTGCATTGTGTCCGGCGGAGATATGTTCCGGACCTGGCGTCTATCTGACTGGGTTCGTGTTGGGGGTGGTTGGTGCGTCTTGGATGGGTTGCATCGCTGATTTTCGGTGCTTTTACGAGCCAGGCGATGGGTGCTGGCAGTGGTGACCACCCCGCCAGACTGACGGCCGTCCCCGATGCGACGGCCCTGTTCGCCGCATTCCCGGAATCCGCCCTTGAAACCGGTACGCCCGGTAGAGCAACGATTCGCTGTCAGATCGGCGACCGCGGAGCGCTTTCGGGTTGTGCCGTGGTCGATGAAAATCCGAGGGGATATGGTTTCGGCCCTGCAGCCCTGCGATTATCCGGAAGCATGACAGCGAGTCTGCCGGTTCAGGATGGGGCAGAGTCGAAAAATGCCACTATGACCATCCCGCTCTCTTTTGATCTCCCGCCTGTGACTGCGCCAAGAATATATGAGGCTCTACCCACGGGTGAACAGCTCATGCAGGTCTATCCGAACGCTGCGAGAGTCGCGCTTATTCATGGCAGGGCCAAACTCTACTGCCTTGTTACAGCCGAAGGCCAGTCCTATGGGTGTCACGTGCTGAGTGAATACCCGGCAGGTTACGGGTTTGGGAAAGCGGCCTTGCGGCTGGCTCCGTTTTTCAAAATGAAGGCGGTGACTGCCAGTGCCGAGTCCAACGATTCAAGCATGGTCGTGCCGATTGTATTCAACATCGATGGTGTCGCAAGAGGCGGCTATCCGTTCACCGGGATTGAACTCTGGCGAGCAACGCCATCACGAAATGACATTGAGGCGGCCTTTCCGGTAGACGCGCGGACCATGCAGGCATCGGGTCTTGTTGAGTTGGCCTGTGCCGTCTCTGCTGATGGTCGACTGGATTCGTGCGACGTCGCGCGAGAGGTCCCGGAAGGCTTGGGTTTTGGCAAGGCTGCAATCACGTTGGTGCCGAAATTCCTGGCAGACTTTCCACCCGGTGAGATCAAGGGCGTTGGCCAGACGGTTCTGACGACGATCCGGTTCAGGGCATCACCTGAAACGACGCGGGTGACGTTCTGGCGCAGGCAGCTGAGTCTGCCAGCGCTGACCGATGACGATCTCGAGCGGGCTCTCCCGGAACCGGCTCGGCGGGCGAAGGTGAGATCGGCTCATGCTGTCGTGAGCTGTTCGGTCGGTTCGGATGGTTCGATGCATGACTGCGCATCGACAGAGGAAGCGCCTGCGAACCTCGGCATCGGGGAAGCCGCCGTGAAGCTGGTTTCGGGCCGGCGGATCGACGTCTGGAAGGATGGCGCTTCGCTCGAGGATCGGCCCTTCATCTGGGATATCGTTCTGGGGCGGCAGCCGAGGTAACGGTCTGCCATGGCCTGTGGTGCGAGGGAGCGCAGACCTCGCGTTACTCACGGTGCCGCCAGCAAAGACCCGCTCGGCCATTCCGCGACCGTCCTGGGCCGTCCCGCTGTCCGCCGTGCCGTGACGGCGCCGGCCACAGGATCCCGGCCCCAGTCCGGATTACAGGATGTCCGGTCCGAAGAACTGTGGCATTCAACGCCACCATCGTCCTATCCCTTTCCCGAGAGCCCGCACCCCATGCCCCTGACCCTGCACGCCGTCTCCGTCCCCGTTTTCGTCCGCGCCCTCAAGGCGCTGGACGCCCTCTTGACCAAGGGCGAGGAAAGCGCCGTGGCCCGGGGCTTCGATCCGGCCGTGCTGCTGACCTCCCGGCTGGCCCCGGACATGTTCCCCCTGACCCGCCAGGTTCAGATTGCCAGCGACGGCGCCAAGGGCGGTGCCGCACGGCTGGCCGGGCAGGCCCCGCCGTCCTATCCGGACACGGAAACGACCTTTGCCGAACTGCATGAGCGGATCGCCAAGACCATCACCTGGCTGGAGGGCCTCGATCCCGCAGCCTTCGACGGCGATCCGGACGCCGCGATGGTGGTCACCATGGGCGGGCAGGACTATCCCTTCACCCGCCAGTCCTTCCTGTTCGGCTTCGTGCTGCCGAACATGTATTTCCACGTGAGCGCCGCCTACAACATCCTGCGGCACAACGGCGTGGCCGTGGGCAAGCGGGACTATCTCGGCGGGCTCTGACGGGCCCGTTGCATCAGGCGGGCTCCTTCAGCCCCGCCCGGGCCGGGACGGGCAGGGGGTGCCCCGCCCGCTTCGCCCGCAGCGCCCCGGCCTTCAGTTCCTTCAGGAGGTCGCGGACATAGAGGTTGAAGTCCACCTGGATCGTGTGCCGGGGGGAGTTGTAGTAGTGGCCGAGATGCGCCGTCTCGTCGTCCGCGGTGATCCTGTCCATCTCCGCAGCGGGCGGAAGGGCGTACCGGCCCGTCAGATAGGCTGCCGCCAGCTTGGTCTGCTGCTCGGCGAAGTTCACCAGTGTCGGCAGCGGCTGGGCGAGGCCCATGTAGAACAGGTTCGGCACGCCGGTGCGCATCATCCGCTTGAACAGGGGCAGGCGGTGGTCGGCATCCGGCTGCAGCGCCCGGTCGGTCAGGAACGGGAAGCTGATCTTGTAGCCGGTGGCGTAGATGATCACGTCCACCTCGAGGATGCTGTCGTCCTCGAAGCGGACCTGGCGGCCCTCGAGGGCCTTGATGTTCGGCTTGAAGGTGATGTCGCCGCATCCGGCCCGGGTGAGGAATTCGCCGGACACGGAGGGATGCGCCTCCAGCGGCTCATGGTCGGGCCTGGGCAGGCCGTAGTCCTCCATCCGGCCGATGGCGCTCTTGATCTTGCGCCGGGCGAGGGCCACGCCGAGGCTCCGGGGCATCCAGGCGGGCAGCACCGCCTTGTCCGCGGCCTTGCCGTCCATGTACTTGGGCAGCACCCAGACGCCGCGCCGGGCAGCGACCACCAGCTTGCCGGCGATGGGCCGCTGGGCGAGCTCCGACGCCACGTCCATGGCGGAGTTGCCCATGCCCACCACCACCACGGTCTTGCCGCGCATGTCCACGGGGTCGAAGGGCGTGCGATAGCTGTGCACGTGGAATGAGATCCCGTCGAAATGCCCGGGAAAGTCGGGGATCCGCGGGTCCCAGTGATGGCCGTTGCAGATGAACAGCACGTCGTAGGTCCGCGTTTCCCCGGTGGACAGGCTCACCTGCCAAAGGCCGTCTGCGTCCCGTTCCGCCCGGGTCACGGCGGTGTTGAAGGTGATCAGCGGGCGCAGTCCGAAGTGGTCCACATAGTCGCGGAAATACTGCAGCAGCTGGCTGTGGTGGGGGAAGTCCGGCCAGTCCGACGGCACGGGAAAGTCCTCGAAGGCCAGCCGCCATTTGGACGTGTCGATGTGAAGGCTCTGGTAGCAGGCGGAGAGGCCGTTGGGGTTGCGGTAGTACCAGTTGCCGCCGATGTCGTCGGACAGCTCGAAGCAGTCGAAGGGCACGCCCTCGTCCTTCAGCCGCTTGGCGGTGGTGAAGCCCGAACATCCGGCGCCGATGATGCAGGCGCGGGGAAGGGTGGCGGCCATCGATCATTGCTCCCGGGTCATTGCCGGGCCAAGTCTGCGCCCGCCCCGCTTCATCGCCAAGCCTGACCCAGCGTCAGGGCGCGTGCGACCCCTTGCCATCGGCCAGCGCCGGGGGAAGACTGGATCGACGCCCGTCAGAGGCGGACCATGGGGAGGCCCGACGGGCATGGATCGCAGATACTTCACGACGGCGGGGCTCGCCGCCGGACTGGCGACGGGACTGGCCACCGCCGGGACCGCCTCCGCAGCCCCTGCCACGACGGCCTCGGGCGCCCGATCCGCCTTTCCGAAGGGCTTTCAGTGGGGGGTCGCCACCGCAGCCCATCAGATCGAGGGCAACAACGTCAATTCCGACTTCTGGCTGCTGGAGCACCTGAAGGGCACCCCCTTTGCCGAGCCGTCCGGCGATGCCTGCGACAGCTACAACCGCTATCCCGAGGACATCGCCATCGTGGCCAAGCTCGGCCTGTCCACCTATCGCTATTCCATCGAATGGGCGCGGGTGGAGCCGGAACCGGGTCTCTATTCCCAGGCGGAACTCGATCACTACAAGCGGGTGGCGGACCTGTGCCGCAAGCACGGCATCCGGCCCATGGCCACGTTCCACCACTTCACCGCGCCGCGCTGGTTGTCGGCCTCGGGCGGCTGGCACCAGGCCTCGACGCCGGACCGGTTCGCGGCCTATGCCGACAGGATCACCCGGGCCATGGGGGATGTGCTCGACTCCGTCTGTACCCTCAACGAGCCGAATGGTCCGGTGGAGGCCTATGGGGAGCGGCTGGACAAGCCGATCCCGGGGGAGGACCTCCTCGCCATGCTGGCGGCGAAGGCCGCCGGCACGACCCAGTGGTCGGGCTTCGGCCTGGGCGACGTGATCAAGACCCGGGACGGAATGATCGCCGGGCACAAGGCGGCGCGGGCGGCCATCAAGGCCAACCGGTCCAGCCTGCCGGTGGGTCTGACCCTCGCCCTCACCGAACTGGTGGCCGGTCCCGGGGGCGAGGCCCTGCGCGACCACATCGTCGACGAGGCGCGGCGGCCCTTCTATGCGGCGGTGAAGGGCGACGACTTCATCGGCGTGCAGACCTATACCCGCACCCGACTGGGGCCCACGGGTCGCCTGCCGAACATCGAGAAGACCCTGCAGATGCGCTACGAATACTGGCCCCAGGCCCTGGAGGCCTGCATCCGCGAGGCCGCCCGCGAGACGGGCTGCCCGGTGATCGTGACGGAGAACGGCATCGGCACCGAGGATGACGCGGAGCGGATCCGCTATACCGACGAGGCCCTGCGGGGCCTGCGCCGCTGTCTGACGGACGGGATCGACGTCCGGGGCTACGTCCACTGGAGTCTGATGGACAATTTCGAGTGGCTGGAGGGCTATCGGCCGAAGTTCGGGATTGTTTCAGTAGATCGAAAGACTTTCCGGCGCACATTGAAACCCAGCGCCCGGCACCTGGCCCGGTTGGCCCGCAGCAACGGTGCCATCCTGGTCTGACGCCCGGGGCCGACTTGCCACCGGACGACAAAGGACGCTACGGATCAGGATGTTAGTAGCGTTCGCGTCCCTTCTCGCCGCCCTGGCCGCTCCTGTGCCGGCCGTTTCCACACCCGCCGCCACCGGTGATGTGGCCGTCTATGATGCCGCCTACTTTGCGGGCGGCCAGCTCAGCACGGCGCTGGATCTGGTTCAGCGCGTTCCGGGTTTCACCGTCGACACCGGCGAGGGTGTCCGGGGATATGCCGGTTCCGCGGGCAATGTGCTGATCGACGGCCAGCGGACCACTTCCAAGGCCGACAGCCTGCGCGAGGCCCTGCAGCGCATCCCTGCCGCCAGTGTCGCCCGGGTCGAGATCATCCGGGGCGGGGCCCCCGGGATCGACATGCAGGGCCGCACGGTGCTGGCCAATCTGGTGCTGAAGTCGGCCCCCCGGACCGATGTGAACCTGGTCAGCGTGGGTCGGTTCCTCGGGGATCGACGGGGCCTGGCCTCCGGCCGGTTCGAGCTGGAGCATCGCGATGGCCAGCTGTCCTTCAATCTGAGCGTCGTCCTCTACCAGTATCCTCCCGATGATCCCGGCAAGGGGCATGCGACCCTGACGGCCCGCCCCGGCGGCCCCGTGCTCAGCCGTACCGCGGTCAAGGTCGAGGCCGGAGACACCGGTGCCAGCTTCCGGACCGGCGTCCAGGCCCCCTGGCGCGGGGGGATCGGACACGTGAACCTCGCCCTCGACTATGACACCTTCCGGGAGAACGAGGACGACCGGGTCACCGATCTGACCCAGGGCGGCACCCTGCGCACCGACTCGGCCAACCAGCAGGACCGCAACCGAAAGGGAGAGCTCGGTGCCGACTATGCCTTCGGTCTCGGCCACGGGGTCGTGGCCAAGCTTGTCGCCCTGCAGGCCCTGGGAACGGAGAGCTTCGGGGCCCGCAACGTCCTGCAGGGGTCGCTGGGCCGCTATCGCCAGCTGACCCGCACCGGGGAGTCCATCGGCCGGGTGGAGCTCAACTGGAAGCCCAGTGCCGCCTTCAGTCTCGAGGGGGGCGGCGAGGCGGTCTTCAATTTCCTGCAGTCCTCGTCCCTCTACGCGCAGGATGGCGTGCCGATTCCGCTGCCATCCGCCAACATCCGGGTGGAAGAGCAGCGGTTCGAGGGCTTTGCCGTGGCCTCCTGGCGGGTGCGGCCGACCCTTCAGCTTGAGGCGGGTGGACGGATCGAGAGCTCGTCCCTCACCCAGTCCGGCGACAGCACCCAGACAGCGAGCTTCAGCTTCCCCAAGCCCCGGGTGGCCCTGACGTGGACGCCCAATCCCGTGGACCAGCTTCGCCTGACCTGGGAACGAGTGGTGGGGCAGCTGAACTTCGCCGACTTCGCCACCTCGGCCAACCTGGTCAGCGGCCAGGTCAACGGCGGCAATGCCAATCTCGAACCGCAGCGGGAATGGCGTACGGAACTCGCCTATGAGCGGAAGGTCTTCGGCAAGGGATCGGCGGCGGTCACCCTGCGTCACGCGGATATCCAGCAGGTGCTGGACGTGATCCCTGTCCAGGGTGTGGATGCACCGGGCAATATCGGCAACGGCGTGCGGGACACCGCGCTGGTGGCCCTGACCCTGCCCCTCGGCGGACTCGGCCTCGGCGGGGGCCAGTTCAAGGCCGACCTCAGCTGGATCCACAGCCAGGTGACCGATCCCACCACCCACACCCGACGCGCCATTTCCGGCGACAAGCCCTTCACGGCGACCCTCAGTCTCACCAATGACGCCCCCCGGCTGAAATCCTCCTGGGAAATCGACGTCAACGCCCTCGGCCGCACTCCCACCTGGCGGATCGAGGAGGTGCGCAGGACCGACGTCAAGCCTCAGGTTGACCTGATCTGGATCTATCGGCCCCGTCCCCGGCAGACGGTGCAGCTTCAGCTCAGCAATGCCCTCAGCCGGGAACGCCGGCGCACCCGCACCGACTGGGCGGGCCCCCGCAACGTCGCACCTGTACTGTTCCAGGAACAGTTTGCCGTGACCGGGCCGCCGGTGGCCATGATCCGGTTCCGCCTGGGGTTGTGAGGGGGCTTGCAGCCTTCGGGACGGCTCTCAGTCCTCCCAGAGGTCCTGTCCGCCGCCCTTGCGGTTCAGCATCCGCGCGGCGCGCTTGGCGATGGCCAGCAGCCGCTCGGTCCGGCCATCGCCGTCATAGGCGAGGTGAGCCTGGGCCAGCCCTTCGAGGATGAAGCGGGCGAGGTCGCGGCTCGCCTGGAACCTTGGCCCTTCTCCGGCCTGGACCAGATCGAACAGATGCTCTCCCACCTGAGCCCGGTCAAAGGCTTCCTGAGCGGGGATCAGCCGCTGGCGCAGCACGTCGTCCGTGCGGGCTGCGGCCTCCAGCTCGGCAAAGGCCACGAACGGGGCCTCCCGCAGGAGCCGCCAGTAGCTGTCGATGGCGTGGTCGGTCCGGTCGGCCCCGTGGGGGGCAGAGGTCACCGCCTGCTCGAACAGCCGCCCGCGGGCGGCCTGGATATAGTCCACCGCCGCCGCCACCAGGCTGTCGCGGGTGGGGAAGTGATACAGCATCGCCCCCCGGGTCAGGCCGGCCTCCTCGGCAATCCGCGGATTGGTCGCGGCGGCATAGCCGATCTCCGCGAACAACCGCTGGGCCGTCTCGAGGATCCGGGCGCGGGTCTGGCGGGACTTTCGGCTGTCGGCGGCGGTGCGAGCGGGGGGTTCGGGCATGGGGCGGGTCATGGTGCTGCAGTGTATTCGGGTGTGCGCCGGTCTCGTGGCGCGCCTGACAGATAGGGATGCCGCGCGGCGTTGCGAGCCCTTGTGCAACAAAGCGTCCCGCGAGTCCGCCGGAATTCGTCACACGGTCGTCATGTAATCGCCTTAGCCATCCAGATGCTGCCGGGTTGATCGTCGGCGCCCCGTCCGCGCGAGAGGTGAGGCGTCGTGCCTGTCCCCCCCATCCCCCATCTGTCCCTGCTGGACGGCTCTTCCGATGCCACGGCCGACGCGCCGGCGACGCGCCACTACCGCACGGTCTTCCTGTCGGACATCCATCTGGGCACGCGGGGTTGCCAGGCGGGAATCCTGCTGGACTTCATCCGCGGCATGGAGTGCGAGACCCTTTATCTGGTGGGCGACATCATCGATGGATGGAAGCTGAAGAGCGGCTGGTACTGGCCCCAGTCCCACAACGACGTGGTCCAGAAGGTGCTGCGCTTGGCCCGCAAGGGGACCCGGGTGATCTACATCCCCGGCAACCATGACGACCGGGTGAGGGACTTCTGCGGCGTGCATTTCGGCGGCGTGATCGTGGCCCGGGACGCCATCTTCGAGACGGCGGCGGGAAAGCGCTACCTGGTGACCCACGGGGATGAATTTGACGGGGTGATCAACCACGCAAAATGGCTCGCCTTCCTCGGGGATTGGGCCTATAGGGCGCTTCTGAGCCTGAACACGACGTGGAATCTTGTCCGTCGTCGGATGGGTTTCGGATACTGGAGCCTGTCGGCCTTCGTGAAGGTGAAGGTGAAGAACGCCTTGCAGTTCATCGAGAACTTTGAAGCCGCCGTGGCGGATGAAGCCCGTCGGCGCGGGGTGGATGGCGTGATCTGCGGCCATATCCACAAGGCCGAGATGCGCATGATCGGCGGCATCGAATACATCAATGACGGGGACTGGGTGGAAAGCTGCACCGCGCTGGTGGAGCATGCCGATGGCCGGCTGGAGCTGATCTCGTGGGTCGGCGACGGGCGCACCGTCGGGCACGCCGACCCGGTCGCCGCCCTGGCCGGTCGCGCCTGATGCGAATCCTGCTGGCGACAGACGCCTGGGAGCCGCAGGTGAACGGCGTTGTCCGCACCCTGACCCGCACCATCGCCGAATGCCGTGCCCTGGGGCACGAGGTCGAGGTGGTCTCCCCCGACCAGTTCAAGACCGTGCCCATGCCCACCTATCCGGAGATCCGGCTGGCGTTGAACGCCTACGAGGCGATCCAGGAGCGGTTCAAGGCGTTCGAGCCGGAGGCGATCCACATCGCCACGGAGGGCCCGATCGGTCTGGCGGCCCGGCGCATCTGCCTCGAATGGAAGCTGCCCTTCACGACGAGTTATCACACGCGGTTTCCGGAATACATTTCCGCGCGCCTGCCGGTGCCGACGGCGGTGGGCTATGCCTTCATGCGCTGGTTCCACGGACCGTCGGGGCGGATCATGGTGGCCACGGAAAGCTTCCGGACCGAGCTGGAGAAGAAGGGGTTCCGCAACCTGTCCCCCTGGTCCCGCGGTGTGGAGACCGAGCTGTTCCGTCCCCGTTCCCATGACGACCTGCCGGAAGAGATCCGTGACCTGCCCCGCCCGATCTGGCTGAATGTCGGCCGGGTGGCGGTGGAGAAGAACATCGAGGCCTTCCTGTCCCTGGACCTGCCGGGCAGCAAGGTGGTGGTGGGCGATGGCCCGTCCCGGGAGGCCCTGCAGGCCAGCTATCCCGAGGCGTTCTTCGCCGGATCCCGCTTCGGCGAGGAACTGGCGCGCTTCTTCGCCGCCGCCGACGTGTTCGTGTTCCCGTCCCTGACCGACACCTTCGGACTCGTGATCCTCGAGGCCATGGCCACCGGCTCCCCCGTGGCGGCCTATCCGGCGCCGGGACCCATCGATCTGATCCCCGGCTCGGGGGCCGGCGTCTGCGACGAAGACCTGGCCACGGCCTGCCGCGAGGCCCTGAAGATCGACCGCGCCGTCGTGCGGGCCTATGCGGAGAAGTTCTCCTGGCGGGCCTGCACGGAGGAGTTCATCCGCAACCTGCAGCCCTATCCCGAGCCGGAAAAGACCCGTTTCTGGCGGCGGCTCCGGCGGTTGGCGCGCCTGAGGCGGCGCCCGCAGCTGAACTGAGGGGTCGGGCGTCCTTCGAGACGGTCTTCAAGGGGGCCTTGTCCCACAGCACCTCATTGATTTTCCACAACCTTCGTCATCCTGAGGGGGGCCGTCAGGTCCATCTCGAACGACGGGATCCGCTTGCCCGGACTGTCACAAAGCCCCCCTCGGGGCTGTCACAATTCCCGCAGCCGAAAAAGATGCCCCCGCTGCGACAAAATGCCTTTGACATGGGGGCGTATTTTCCTTATCTGCGCGCTTCCGGCGGACCCGAAGTCCACAAACACGCTGCTAACGCCGGCCTGGGTTTAACAATTTGCAGGGGGCTACGTGAATTGCGCACGTACCAATCTCCCCTGGACCTGGTCCGTGAGCGGTCCCCGGAACGTCCGGTCGCACTTGTGCGCCCCGACGTCCTGGCCGTAGCGGCGCAGTGGTTCCAGGCTAACTTTCGCGGCGACGTTCTCTACGCCGTCAAGGCCAACCCTTCTCCGTGGGTCATCGAGACCCTGCGGGAGACCGGCCTCGACCGCTATGACGTGGCCTCCGTGCCGGAGATCGACCTGGTGGCGCGCCACGCTCCGGGTGCGAAGATGGCGTTCATGCACCCGGTAAAGAGCCGTGCCGCCATCTCGAAGGCCTATTTCGACTATGGTGTCCGGACCTTTTCCCTGGATTGTCATGACGAGCTGGCCAAGATCCTCGACGCCACCGGCAACGCCCGGGACCTGGACCTGATCGTCCGGCTCGGCGTCCAGACCGACGGCGCGGCCTACTCCCTGTCCGGCAAGTTCGGTGTGTCCGCCGACGAGGCTCCGTCCCTGCTGCTCGCCGCCCGCCGGGCGACGGAGGAGCGAATGGGCGTGTCCTTCCATGTGGGCTCCCAGTGCATGCGGCCGACCGCCTATCAGGCGGCCATGGCCCAGGCCTCCCGGGCCCTGGTTCGCGCCGGCGTGTTCGCCGATGTGGTGGACGTGGGCGGCGGCTTCCCGTCCATCTATCCGGGCATGACCCCGCCGGCCCTGGCCGACTATGTGGACTCCATCCATCGCGGCTTCGACGAGATGAAGGTGCACGAGACCACCGAGCTGTGGTGCGAACCCGGCCGGGCCCTGGTGGCCGAAGCCTCGTCCCTGCTGGTGAAGGTGGAGCTGCGCAAGGGTGACGCCCTCTATCTGAACGACGGGTCCTATGGCTCGATGTTCGACGCCACCCACTTCAAGTGGCCCTTCCCGGTGAAGCTGGTCCGCGACGGCGAGTCGTCCGGCGAGCTGCGGCCGTTCCGCTTCTACGGACCGACCTGCGACTCCATCGATGCCATGGCCGGTCCCTACTGGCTGCCGGAGGACGTCCGCGAGGGCGACTATCTGGAGATCGGCCAGATGGGGGCCTACGGCGTCGCCATGGCCACGCGCTTCAACGGCTATGGCGATACCGAGCTGGCGGAGGTGGGCGATGGCCCGATGGCCTCTCAGTTCGGCCTTGGACCCCGCAACATCTCGACGCCCCGGGTCGAGGAAGAGGACGCCCGCAAGGTCGTCCGCTTCTCCCGGCCGAAGGGTGCCGCGGGCAAGAAGCGGCGCAAGCGCTAGCCGGCCCATCCTACAATCGCCGGTCACAATCTCCGGCCTATATGTCTTTGCGCGCCGATGACGAATCGGCCGCGCGCCCGCCGGTCGCTCCGTCCCGGCGGGCGCAGTTGTTCCGGGACGGGCGTTTGAACCATGGGAAACCAGAGCGATGAACGCACCCGCCTCCAAGTCCAACACCAAGGCCGAACTTCTCTCCACCCTCGTCGAGCACGTGGACATCACGTCCTATGATGCCCGTCCGGTGATCGACGCCATGCGCAAGATGAGCTTCACCAGCCGTGACACGGCCCGGGCGGCGGACATCTTCAACATGGCCATCGAGGACGCCGACTGCTCCCCCTGGCTGATCCTCGCCGGGTCCACCTCCGCCGGCGGCTGCATGCACGTGTACCGGGACATGGTGAAGTTCGGCATGGTCGACGTGGTGGTCGCCACCGGTGCCTCCATCGTCGACATGGACTTCTTCGAGGCCCTGGGCTTCCGCCACTACCAGGCCAAGGGCCAGGTGGACGACCGGGACTTGCGGGCCAACTACATCGACCGGATCTACGACACCTATATCGACGAGGAAGAGCTCCAGAACTGCGATCACGTGATCTACGAGATCGCCGAGAGCCTGGAGCCGCGCCCCTATTCGTCCCGGGAATTCATCTACGAGATGGGCAAGTGGCTGGCGGCGGGCAACGCCAAGAAGCCCGGCTCCCTGATCCAGACGGCCTATGAGGAGGGCGCGCCCATCTTCTGCCCGGCCTTCGTCGATTCCTCGGCGGGCTTCGGCCTTGTCAAGCACCAGGTCGAGCGGGCCAAGGCCGGCAAGCCCTACATGTGCATCGACGCCGTGGCCGACTTCCGCGAACTGACCGACATCAAGCTGGCGGCCGGGGCCACGGGCCTGTTCATGGTCGGCGGCGGCGTGCCCAAGAATTTCGCCCAGGACACGGTGGTGTGTGCGGAAATCCTCGGCCACGAGGTGGAGATGCACAAGTACGCCGTGCAGATCACCGTCGCCGATGTGCGCGACGGGGCGTGCTCCTCCTCGACCCTCAAGGAGGCCTGCTCCTGGGGCAAGGTGGACGTGACCTTCGAACAGATGGTATTCGCCGAGGCGACCACGGTGGTGCCGCTGATCGGGTCCGACGCCTATTTCCGCGGCGGCTGGAAGGCGCGGGAAAAGCGCCGCTGGCAGAAGCTGTTCACCAAGGGCTGAGCCGAAGTCCTGACCGGAGAGACCTGAAGACGTCATGTCGTTCAAGATCGAACATCGCGTGGGCGTCCAGGCCGCTCCGGACGTGTTGTGGGACCTGGTCTCCGACCTGTCCGGCTGGGAGGCCTGGAACCCCCTCTATCCCCGGGCCGAGGGCAAGCTGGCCATCGGCTCGAAACTCGACGTGACGCTGGCCCTGCCCGGCGGCAAGCCCGAACCGATCGCCCCCATCGTGGTGGACTGGGTGCCGCACATGCAGCTGGTCTGGCGCCTGCGCCTGATGGGCGGCCTGTTGCGGACGGTCCGCTACATGGAGATCGAACCCCTGGACGAAGGGCGCGCCTCGGTCTTCTCCCACGGGGAGATGTTCGAGGGTCCGGCGGCCATGTTCATGCCCAAGGCCCTGCGCAAGCGGATCAAGGCCGGCTTCATCGCCATGAGTGAAGCCCTGCAGGCCGAGGCCCACCGCCGCGCCGGGCGGTGAGGCGGTGCGGGGTTCACGGAACCCCGTGCCGGGGGGCTACACCCTGGCGAATGCCGTAGACAACACGTCTTCCCGATCCTGGGGATGGGCCGGATGGGCCCGGTGCGAGGGACGTGCGCTGGCGTACCCGGCCTGTTCGGCCTATATCGGTTCAGGACCGGAGACCCGCCCCGTGATCGACGACCTCTATTCGGCGAAGATC
The DNA here is from genome assembly GCA_903874895.1 of uncultured Caulobacterales bacterium. Lineage (GTDB taxonomy): Bacteria > Pseudomonadota > Alphaproteobacteria > Caulobacterales > Caulobacteraceae > CAIMFV01. The sequence continues at coordinate 29,778 of CAIQUG010000123.1, forward strand.
CTCACCCTGGCCGCGAACATGCCCCGGGCCGGGCGTCTGGCCGCGCCCCAGGCCACGGCAGAGCGGACGGCCAAGCTCTGCGGCAGCACGATCATCGTCGACGTGATCCTGGACGCGGCGGGCCATGTGGCGGACTTCGCCCAGGACGTGCGGGCGTGTGCCCTCGGCCAGGCCGCTGCGGCGGTGTTGGGGGAACACGTCATCGGGGCTGACCTGGCAGACATCGAGCAGGCTCGCGACGCGCTCCGGGATATGCTAAAGACCGGGGGTCCGGCACCCGACGGGCGGTTTTCGGATCTCGCCGTGCTGGCTCCCGTGAAAGACTATCCTGCCCGCCACGCCTCGACCCTGCTGGCCTTCGAGGCTGCCGTGGCGGCTGTCCGGGCCGGGATCGCAACGCGAACTAGCCCCGCCGTCGCAGGATGAGCTGCGGCGCGGGTTGATCTGTGGCGTCTGCAAGGCGATAAGCCTTGCGCCATCCGGCAGCCTCCCGCCCCAGCCCGACGACGGCATGAACCTTTATCCCACGAGCGTCCGCCTGGCGCACCGCGCCTACAAGCTGACCCTGTCGCCCCTGATCGGGCGGCAGTGCCGCTTTCTTCCGACCTGTTCGGACTATGCCGCGGACGTTCTGATCACCCACGGACCCTGGCGCGGCGGCTGGCTCGCCGCCCGGCGTGTGTGCCGCTGCAACCCCTGGGGTGGATCGGGCTATGACCCGCCGCCGCCGAAAGTCCCGGGCCTCGCAAGGGCCCCGGGGAAGGACCAAGACCGATGAGCATCGACATCCAGTTTCCCGACGGCGCCGTGCGCAGCTATGAGCCGGGCATCACCGGCCGGGCCATCGCCGAAGGCCTGTCCAAGTCCCTCGCCAAGAAGGCCATGCTCGTCCGCGTGGACGGCCGCCTCCTCGACCTCGACCGGGTCCTCGAGGCCGGCGGCCGGATCGAGATCCTGACCCGGGAGCATCCCGATGTGCTGGACGTGATCCGCCACGACGCCTCCCATGTCATGGCGCAGGCGGTGCAGGAGCTGTTCCCCGGCACCCAGGTGACCATCGGCCCGGCGGTGGAAGACGGCTTCTACTATGATTTCGCCCGGGACGAGCCCTTCAGCCTTGATGACCTCGCCCTGATCGAGACGCGCATGCGCCAGATCGTGGACCGGGACGAGAAGATCGTGCGGGAAGTCTGGGACCGGGACGCGGCCATTGCCCATTTCCGCGAGATCGGCGAGACCTACAAGGCGGAGATCATCTCCGACCTGCCACAGGACGAGGTGATCACCGTCTATCGCCAGGGTCCGTGGAAGGACCTCTGTCTGGGCCCGCACCTGCCCTCCACCGGCAAGGTGGGCAAGGCCTTCAAGCTGACCAAGCTGGCCGGGGCCTACTGGCGGGGCGACCATCGCAATGCCCAGCTTCAGCGGATCTATGGCACGGCCTGGGCTTCGGACGAGGACCTTGCCGCCCACCTGCACCGGCTGGAGGAGGCCGAGCGCCGGGACCACCGCCGCATCGGCCGGGCCATGGACCTGTTCCACATCCAGGAAGAGGGCCGGGGCATGGTGTTCTGGCACCCCAAGGGCTGGACCCTGTGGAAGACGGTGGAGGCCTACATGCGCCGCCGCCTGGATGCCGCCGGCTATGTGGAGGTGAAGACGCCCCAGGTGCTGGACCGCTCCTTCTGGGAAAAGTCCGGCCACTGGGAGAAGTACCGCCCCAACATGTTCGTCTGCGAGACGGTGGAGGACGAGGTCCTGTCCCTGAAGCCGATGAACTGCCCGGGGCACCTGCAGATCTTCAATTTCGGCCAGCGTTCCTATCGCGACCTGCCCCTGCGCATGGCCGAGTTCGGGGCCTGCCACCGGTACGAGCCGTCCGGCAGCCTGCACGGGCTGATGCGGGTCCGGGGTTTCACCCAGGACGATGCCCACATCTTCTGCCGCGAGGACCAGATCGAGGCAGAGACGGAAGCCTTCGTGCGCCTGACCCAGAGCATCCATGCGGACTTCGGCATGGTGGCACAGCATGTGGCGCTGGCCACCCGTCCGGAGATCCGGGCCGGGTCCGACGAATTCTGGGACAAGGCGGAAGCCACCCTGCTCAGCGCCTCGCGCAAGGCCGGGGTGGAGCCGGTGATTGCCGAGGGTGACGGGGCCTTCTACGCGCCGAAGCTCGACTTCGTGGTCAAGGACGCCATCGGCCGCAGCTGGACCTGTGGCACCCTGCAGCTGGACTATGTCCTGCCGGAGCGGCTGGGGGCGGAATACGTGGCCGCCGACGGGACCAAGCAACGGCCGGTGATGCTGCACCGGGCGATCCTCGGTTCGTTCGAGCGCTTCATCGGCATACTGATCGAGAACTACGGCGGCGCCTTCCCCCTGTGGCTGGCACCGGTGCAGGTCGTCGTGGCCACGATCACCTCGGATGCGGACGACTATGCGCGATCTGTCGCAGACCGCCTCACGAATGCCGGATTGCGTGTCGAGACTGATCTGCGTAATGAGAAAATCAACTACAAGGTGCGAGAGCACAGCCTCGGCAAGATCCCTGTGATTGCAGTGATCGGCCGGAAGGAGGCTGAGCTCGGGCAGCTTGCCCTTCGTCGCCTGGGGTCCCAGGATCAGACGATTGTAAGTCTGGACGAAGCGGTTTCTATTTTGGTGCAGGATGCGGCTCCGCCGGATCTGAGGTTGGGGTGAGATCTGCATGAATTCCCCGACACGTGATCTCGGTCAGCGGATTTTGGGTCAGGACCTGATGCCCGGCCGGGATCGCGATGGCATCACGGTGGTCATGGTCGTGTTCCGGACGGGACCGGCGCTGCGGGGCAGCATTGATCGCGTCCGGGCTGACGCCCTGACGGATCAGTTCGTCATCGTCGACAATGGATCCAACCCGGAGGAAGAGGGCTGGATCGATGCCGCCGTCTCCGCCGATGACCGGATCATCCTGATCCGTGGCCAGGGCAATGTGGGCTTTGCCCGGGCCGCCAATATGGGAGCCAACGCGGCCAACGGCCGTGTGGTGGTGTTTCTCAATCCCGATGCCTTCCTGCAGCCGGGCTGTCTCCAGTCCCTGGCCGACGGGGTCCGCATGGGCCCGGCCCCGTGTCTCGTGGGGGCCCGGGTGCTGAACCCGGACCTGTCCGAGCAGCGCGGGGCCCGGCGCGGGGAGGTGACGCCGGTCACCACGCTGCTCAGCCTGCTCCGTCTGTCCAACCGGTTCAGTTTCCTGCGGCGGTTCGAGATCCATCACGAAGGCGATCCCGCCCCCTGCGGCCGGATTCCCGTTCCCACCATCTCCGGCGCGGGCTTTGCCATGACCCCGGAGGACTTCGCCGCCCTGAAGGGCTTCGACGAGGGCTATTTCCTGCATGTGGAGGATGTGGACCTGTGCTGGCGGGTGCGTCGCATGGGCGGGTCGGTGTGGTTCGACCCCAATGCCAGCATCATCCATCTGGGTTCCACCAGCCGCACCAGTCCGATCAAGATCGAGTTCTGGAAGGGCGTGGGGCTGGTCCGCTATTTCCGCAAGCGGGCGGACAATCCGGCGCGGGTGCTGGTCGCCAATCTTCTGGCCCCCGCCATCATCGGGGCTTCGCTCGTGCGGGCTGTGCTGCGCAAGCGCCGACCGCGCTGAGACCCGGCTTCAGAGCCGGCTTCAGGCCGCGCGGGTCTTGCGGCCGAGCATCAGGGTGGCGAGGATCGAGCCAAGCACGGCGTTCAGCTCAGACCGCTCCACGATCCGGTCGACCATGCCCTTTTCCACCAGATATTCCGACCGCTGGAAGCCCGGCGGAAGGGTCTCGCGGATGGTCTGCTCGATCACCCGGGGTCCGGCAAAGCCGATCAGGGCCCCGGGCTCCGCCAGGTGGATATCCCCCAGCATGGCGTAGGAGGCGGTGACGCCCCCGGTGGTCGGGTCGGTCAGCACCACCACATAGGGCAGGTGGGCGCGGCGAAGTTCCTGGATCGACAGGGTGGTGCGGGCCATCTGCATCAGGCTGAAGGCCCCTTCCTGCATCCGGGCCCCTCCCGCGGCGCAGAAGGCCACATAGGGCACCTGCCGCTCCAGCGCAGCCCGGGCCCCGGCGATGAAGGTCTCTCCCGCCGCCATGCCGAGCGAACCGCCCATGAAGGCGAAGTCCTGCACCATGACCACGGCGGGCACGTTGCGGATCCCGCCGAAGGCGAGGGCCACGGCATCCGGCTCGCCCGTGGCCTTGCGGGCGGCGGCGAGCCGCTCGGGATAGGGCTTCTGGTCGGAGAACTTCAGCGGGTCCTCGACCACCGACGGCACCGGCAGCGATTCATAGGCCCCGCCGTCGAAGGTGTACTTGAACCGGAGGGGCGGTGCGATCCGCATGTGCCGCCCGGCGGGGGTCACCCACAGGGCGCTCTCCAGATCCGGACGATAGATCATCTCCCCCGTGTCGGGGCACTTGATCCACAGGTTGTCCGGCGTCTCCGTCCGGCGGGTCACCAGATTGCGCACACCCGGTGCGATCTTGGCTAGCCAGCCAGCGCCCCGTGCCGGTCGGGCGGGCTTGTCCTTCGGGGTCTCGTCGCGAGCGTCAGC
>CAIQUG010000124.1 GCA_903874895.1 uncultured Caulobacterales bacterium
CACCCCGTGGTCGCCGCGCGACGGGACAGCGCCGGTCGCCGGTCTTCGGAGGGCCAGAGCCGCCGGGAATCCGTCATCATCGTCGCCGTGGCCCCCGTGGGCGAGGATCGCCGGGACGCCGTGGTCGCCGGGGTCGCCGCGACGCTTTCGGACGTCCGCCACGCCGTCGCCGATTTCGAGCCCATGCGCGATCTGCTCCGGCAGACCACCCAGGAGCTGAAGCAGGCCCTGACGACCGACGGTGCGGCCTTGCAGCGCTGGCTCAAGGCCCGCGGGGCCCGGGCGCCGGGCGCGCCGACGGAAACGGTGGATGAGTATCTCCACTTCCTTCGCTGGCTGGGCGAGGAGCATTTCGTTTTCCTCGGCGCGCGGGTCTATGAATATCCGCGCCTGGCCAATGGCGACTATGCGCCGGAGGAGCCCGGACACGGGGACGATGCGAGCCTCGGCGTGCTGCGGGACAACGAACTGGCCGTCCTGCGCCGGGCCAGCGAGCCCGCGCTCCTCACCTCGGAACTCAAGGGCTATCTCGAGACCTCCGCCCCCCTGATCGTGGCCAAGTCGAACCTGCGGTCCCGGGTGCATCGCCGCACCTACATGGACTACATCGGGGTCAAGCGCTACGCGCCGGACGGGGCCGCGATCGGCGAGGTGCGCTTCGTCGGACTGTTCACCGCCGAGGCCTATGACGAGGCCGCCCGGGAGATTCCGCTGATCCGGCGCAAGATCAGCCACGTGCTGGCCCGGGCCGGGGAAAACCCCAGCGCCCACAACGAAAAACGCCTGCGCAACATCATCGAGGGCTATCCCCGGGACGAACTGTTTCAGGCGGACGAGGACGATCTCTACGAGACGGCCATGGGAATCCTGCACCTGTTTGATCGGCCGAGAGCCCGGATCTTCGTCCGTCGCGATCCCTTCGACCGATTCATCTCCGCCATCGTGTTCGTGCCGCGGGATCGCTACAATTCCGAGATGCGCCAGAAGGTCGGCCAGTTGCTGGCGGATGCCTGGGGCGGGCGGGTGTCGGCCTACTACCCGAACTTCGGGACCGAGCCGCTGGCCCGGGTGCATTACGTCCTCGGGGTCACGCCCCGTCGACACGTGGAACCGGACCTGCGGGTTCTCGAGCAGGCGATCGACGAGATCACCCGCACCTGGTCCGACCGCTTCGCCCAGGCCGCCCGCAGCGGCGGGGTGGAGCCCGGCCGGGTCGCCGACCTTCTGGCGCGCTACGCGGGGGCTTTCCCGCCGGGCTACCAGGCCCAGTACGATGCCGCAGAGGCCCTGCGCGATGCCGCCGAGATGGATGCGCTGGACGCCACCGACGCGCCCCTTCGGGTCCGGGGCTACCGGTTGGACGACGATCCGGCCACGGCGTTCCGGTTCAAGATCTATCACGCGGGCCAGGCCGTTCCCCTGTCCGAAGTCCTGCCGATCCTCGAGCATATGGGCCTGAAGGCGATCGTGGAGGAAGGGTTCCCCGTCCGCCGCGGTGACGCGCACGAGGCCGTCTGGGTCCACGAATTCGTCGTCGACGATCCCCGGGGGGCGCATCTCAGCTTCGCCGACGTCAAGGATCCCTTCGAGGAGACCTTCACCGCCGTCTGGACCGGCCAGGCGGAAAGCGACGGCTTCAACCGGCTGGTGATCGAGCTGGGCCTGCACTGGCGGGATGCTGCCCTCGTCCGGGCGCTGGCCCGGTATCGCCAGCAGACGGGCCTCGACCCGAGCCAGGCCGTGCAACAGGATGCCCTGCGCGACTACCCCGGCGTGGCACGCCTGATCCTCGATCTGTTCCGGGTGAAGTTCCATCCCGGCGTCGCCGCCCTGCTGAAGGACCGGCGGGACCAGGCGGACGCGGTCTTTGCCGAGATCGTCACCGCCCTCCAGGCCGTGGAAAGCCTGGACGCGGACCGGGCCCTGCGGCGCATCGCCCAGCTGGTCCATAGCCTGCAGCGCACCAATTTCTACCAGCGCCAGCCCGATGGCACCCCCAAGCCCCATATCAGCTTCAAGATCGCCAGCCGGGAGCTGGACGACCTGCCCCTGCCCAAGCCGTTCCGCGAGATCTTCGTGGCCGCGCCGCATGTGGAGGGGGTCCA
>CAIQUG010000125.1 GCA_903874895.1 uncultured Caulobacterales bacterium
ACCGTCCGTCAGATGTTCACCCGCAACCCGACAGAAGCGTCCGTTCAGCGACAACTCTCAGAATGACGCGGTGGCTGGCCGTTCGAACGTCCGCCATGGGTCGATTCTGGACACTCGGGCTGAACCGGAAAGTTGCCGTCGAGGCGGCGCAGGTGCGTATGCTGCTCGCGTTGATCGTTTTGCCCAAGCCAACCGAGCGCGACGGAGAGTCACCGGTAGGCGCTTTGTTCCGGCGCTCGTTGACCACCGCAAGCGATAGGCATGACCGTCAGTGACCTTACCCTGCCTCTCCGGCGGTCATTTCCAGGTCAGCCCGACTCCGTCCACCGACTGGCGCGCTTCCGGAAATGTCTCGTCCGAAAGGTCCGTCACGTGCGGGCCTGGGCGACGCGTGTGTCGTTCGGCAGGCGTCGGGATCGGCCAGGGACGGCGTGTTTCCCGCACAGATGGCGCGAACGTCCGGCCATTGCGCCTGTTGTGCCTGTTCAACCGGGTGTCGGGGACCCTAAGCTGGTCCGAGCTTGTCCCGGCGGTCGTCGCCGGACGTGAGAGGCCCGCCCATGCTCGACCGCCTGTTCGCCCTCAAGGCGCACGATACCTCCGTCGGAACCGAGGTGCTGGCCGGGGTCACCACCTTCCTGACCATGGCCTATATCGTGGTGGTCAATCCGTTGATCCTGGGCGATGCCGGCATGCCCGTCACCGGCGTGGCGGTCGCCACCTGCCTCGCCGCCGCCTTCGGCAGCCTGGTCATGGGCCTGGTGGCCAATGTGCCCCTGGCTCTCGCCCCCGGCATGGGGCTGAACGCCTATTTCACCTACACGGTGGTCAAGGGCATGGGCCTGCCCTGGGAGACCGCGCTGGGCTGCGTCTTCCTGTCCGGGGCCGCCTTCTTCCTGCTGACGGTGGCGGGGGTCCGGCGGTTGATCCTCGACGCCATGCCCCGGTCGCTCACCGCCGCCGTGGGGGGCGGAATCGGCCTGTTCATCGCCTTCATCGGGCTGAAGAGCGCCGGCGTGATCGTGGCGAGTCCGGCGACCACCGTGGGGCTGGGGGACCTGACGGCCCCGACCACGGCCCTGTCCCTGCTCGGACTGCTGCTCATCGCCGGGCTGCAGGTGCGGAAGGTCCGCGGAGCGGTGCTGATCGGCATCGTGCTGACGGCGCTGGCGGGATGGGGGATGGGTCTTGTCCATCCGCCATCGGCAACCGCAACAGGCGTGCGGCTGTCGGACCTGACCGGCACCCTGCTGCGTCTGGACATTCCTGCGGCCCTCAGCCTCAAGGGCGGGGCGGGCCTCGCCCTGCTGGAGATCGTGTTCGTCTTCCTGTTCGTGGATGTGTTCGACAATGTGGGCACCCTGTCGGCTGTGCTCCGCCGGACGGGGGGGACGGAGGTCGACGGGGCCGGTCCGCCCCGGCTGAACCGCATCCTGCTGGCAGACTCCGTGGCGACCATGGCCGGTGCGGCGGTGGGGGTGTCCACGGTGACGAGCTATATCGAGAGCGCGGCGGGGGTGGCCGTGGGCGGCCGCACGGGGCTGACCAGCGTGGTGGTCGGCCTGTTGTTCCTCGCCACCCTGGCCGTCACTCCGTGGATCCAGGCGATTCCGGCCGCAGCGACGGCCCCGGCCCTGATCCTGGTCGGGGCCCTGATGATGGGGTCTCTGGGGGAGGTGGCCTGGGACGACCCGGCCGCGGCGATTCCGGCCTTCCTGACGGTGGTGGCCATCCCGCTCACCTATTCCATTGCCAACGGCCTGGCCTTCGGCATCACGGCCCATGCGATCCTGAAGCTGGTGGGGGGACGGGCCCGGCGGTCGGACTGGCTGCTCTATGGGCTCACCGTCCTGTTCGTGGCGCGGTTCATCTATCTGGCGAAGGGCTGACGGGCATGGCGCACAAGAGGATCAAGGGGCGGCGCAGGGGCTGGGCCGCCGCCGTCCTGGCGGCCCTGTCGGCGACACCGGCCGCGGCAGCGATCAGCGATGCCTGCGGCCCGGCCGAAAGGACCCCGGTGACCGCGGTGATGACGGCCTTCGAGCCGGAATCGGTGGCCCTGCGCGCCATGATCAGCGACCCGCAGCCCTGCCGCATCAAGGGCGTGGCGTTTGTCCGCGGCCGGATCGAGGGCCGTGCCGTCGTGGTCTTCCAGAGCGGCGTCTCCATGGTCAATGCGGCCATGACCACCCAGCTGGCCCTCGACCATTTCAACATCTCCCGCATCGTCATGTCCGGCGTGGGGGGCGGGGCGGATCCGGGGCTGGCCATCGGCGACGTGGTCGTGCCCCAGCGCTGGGCCCAGTATCTCGAGGCGGGGTACGGCCGGGCGAAGGACGGCGGCTTTGCCGTGCCGCCCTTCCACCATGGGGAACCCCTGCCCAGCTACGGCATGATCTTTCCCAATCCGGTGCTGGTGGGGGCCGAGGGCGGGCCGGTCCAGGCGAAGTTCTGGTTCGAGGTCGATCCGTTGCTGATGGATGTCGCCCGCAAGGTGGCCGGGTCGGCGACCCTGTCTGCCTGCTCGCCGAAGGGGGACTGCCTTGATCACGCGCCCCGGGTGGTGGTCGGCGGGGCCGGCGTGAGCGGGCCGGTGTTCGTCGACAATGCGGAGTTCCGCAGCTTTGCCCACACAGCCTTCGCCGCCCGGGTGCTGGACATGGAGACCGCCGCCGTGGCCCACGTGGCCTATGCCAATGGCACGCCGTTCATCGCCTTCCGCAGCCTGTCCGACCTGGCGGGCGGAGACGCCAGCGCCAACCGGGTCTACACCTTCCTGAGCCTGGCCGCCCGCAACTCCGCCGCCTTCATGCAGGTCTTCCTGCGCGCCCTGCCTGCGGACTGAGCCCCGACCGTTTCCCCGAGAGACCCACATGCCTGCCGACAACCTCGCCGACTTCATCCGCCGCCTGCCCAAGGCCGAGCTGCACCTGCACATCGAGGGGACGCTGGAGCCGGAGCTGATGTTCGCGCTCGCCCGACGCAACGGGGTGGCCATTCCCTTCGCCTCGGTGGAGGCCGTGCGCGCGGCCTATGACTTCAGCCGCCTGCAGGACTTCCTCGACATCTATTATGCCGGGGCCGCGGTGCTGCAGACGCGGGCGGATTTCCACGACCTGGCGATGGCCTATTTCCAGCGGCTGGCGGCGGACGGCGGCGTCCATGCGGAGATCTTCTTCGATCCCCAGACCCACACCCACCGGGGCGTGCCCTTGGCGGAGGTGATGGAGGGGCTGCTGTCGGCCATGGATGCGGCGGGAGCGACGCTGGGGATCACATCGCGGCTGATCCTGTGCTTCCTCCGCCATCTGGACGAGGCCGATGCCTTCGCCACCCTCGAGGCGGCAAGGCCCTGGCTGTCCCGGCTGACCGGCGTCGGGCTGGACAGCTCCGAGCTGGGCCATCCCCCCGCCAAGTTCGCCCGGGTGCTGGCGACGGCTCGGCAGATGGGGCTCAAGGTGATGGTGCATGCGGGGGAGGAGGGGCCACCCGCCTATGTGTGGGAGGCCGCGGACCTCATCGCCGTGGACCGGATCGACCACGGCAACCGGGCTCTGGAGGATCCGGCCCTGGTCCGGCGGCTGGTGGCGGACGGGACCACCCTGACCGTCTGTCCCCTGTCCAATCTCAAGCTCTGCGTCGTGCCGGACCTGGCCTCGCACCCCCTGAAGCGGATGCTCGACCTGGGGCTGGCGGCGACGGTCAATTCCGATGATCCGGCCTATTTCGGCGGCTATCTGCTGGAGAACTACCTGCAGACGGCCAAGGCCCTGGACCTGAGCCGGGGAGAGCTGGCGCAGCTCGCCCGCAACAGCTTCGCGGGCAGCTTCCTGCCCGATGCGGACAAGGCCCGGTGGATCGCGAAGGTGGATGAGGCCGCAGGTTAGCGCGGCGTTCGAGACGGGCTTCGCCCTCCTCAACATGACCCAGGTTGTACAACCCTCGTCATCGTGAGGAGGGCCGCAAGGCCCGTCTCGAGGGACGCGTAAGCCCTAGCTGTAGATCTCGAACAGCCCGGCGCCGCCCTGGCCACCGCCGATGCACATGGTCACCACGCCCCACTTGGCCTTGCGGCGACGGCCTTCCTGCAGGATGTGGCCGGCGCAGCGGGCACCGGTCATGCCGAAGGGATGGCCGATGGCGATGGAGCCGCCGTTGACGTTGTACTTGGCGGGATCGATGCCGAGCCGGTCACGGCTGTAGAGGCACTGGCTGGCAAAGGCCTCGTTCAGTTCCCACAGATCGATGTCGTCCACCGTCAGGCCCTGGCGCTTCAGGAGCTTCGGCACGGCAAAGACCGGGCCGATGCCCATCTCGTCCGGCTCGCAGCCGGCCACGGCCCAGGACACGAAGCGGCCGAGGGGCTCCAGCCCGCGGCGCTCGGCCTCCTTGGCTTCCATCAGCACCACGGCGGCGGCACCGTCGGACAGCTGGCTGGCATTGCCGGCGGTGACGAACTTGCCCTCGCCCTTCACGGGCTGCAGGCCGGACAGACCGGCCAGCGTCGTGTCCGGACGATTGCACTCGTCGCGATCCACCGTGTAGTCGACGATGCTCTCTTCCTTCGTCTCCTTGTTGACCACCTTCATCTTGGTGGCCATCGGGACGATCTCGTCGGCGAACTTGCCCGCCTGCTGGGCGGCGGCCATCCGGCGCTGGGATTCCAGCGAATACTCGTCCTGGTATTCACGGCTGACGCCATAGCGGGCCGCGACGATGTCGGCGGTGTCGATCATCGCCATGAAGATGTCCGGAGCATGCTTGAACAGCTCCGGGTCCACCGATTCCTTGGGCACGCCGCCGCCGGGGATCGAGATGCTTTCCACCCCGCCGGCCACGACGCAGTCGGCACCGTCGCCGCGGATATGGTTGGCGGCCATGGCGATGGTCTGCAGGCCCGACGAGCAGAAGCGGTTGACGCTGACGCCGGCGGTGGTCTTGGGCATGCCGGCCAGCAGGGCGGCGAGGCGGGCGATGTTGGGGGCGGCGTGGGCGTTGTTGCCCAGGAAGCAGTCCTCGACGAAGTCCGCCTCGACGCCGGACTTGGCCACGGCGTGCTTGATGGCGTGGGCGGCCATCGACATGGGCGGGGTGATGTTGAATCCGCCGCGGCCGGACTTGGCCAGGCCGGTGCGGGCGTAGGATACGATGACAGCTTCGCGCATTCTTGTGGGTCTCCCTATGGTGCGGGAGTTATCGCGCGGCCTCGCCCGCCTTGTAAATCTCCCCCGTCACAAGATTTGGGGCCGAACACGTCCGGGTTCCTTTGATCCAGATCATGTCTGCCCCGCCCGTCCGCCGCCACGGTGAGTGAGGCGCAGTCCTGCGCCGGGGAGCGACGCCATGTCGGCTGCAATGTGCGAGGACCGCTCGGGCCCTGCCCTGGAGACCGGACCGGACGAGACCGCCTTTCTCGCCGAGGTTCGCGCCTTCCTCCACCAGGCCCTGACCCCGGACCTGCGCCAGGCGGGGCGGGAGACCATCGGCGTGCATTCCGAGATCGGTGCGGCGCGCCTGTGGCACCGGCGTCTCTACCAGCGGGGCTGGATCGCGCCCGCCTGGCCTGTGGCCCACGGGGGCGCGGGCTGGACGACCCGGCAGCGCTTCCTGTTCGACCGGGAGTGCGCCCGCAACGACGCCCCGGTCCTGTCCGCCAGCGGCATCCGGGCGCTGGGCCCCCTCCTGATCGAGCAGGGCACGCCTACCCAGCGGGCCCGGTACCTGCCGGCCATCCTGTCCGGTGCCGACCTGTGGTGCCAGGGCTTTTCCGAGCCGGGGGCCGGGTCAGACCTCGCCGCCATCACCACCCGGGCGGAGCGGGACGGGGACGTCTATCGTGTCACGGGGACCAAGATCTGGACCACCGGCGCGCACCATTCCAACCGGATGTTCGCCATTGTCCGCACCCGGGACACGGGCCGCCGTCAGGAGGGCATGATCTTCCTGCTCATCGACATGGACAGTCCCGGCCTCTCCGTGACGCCGATCCTGGGCCTGGCCGGAGACCACGAGTTCAATCAGGTGTTCCTGGACGATGTGCGGGTCCCCGTCGCCAACCGGGTGGGGGCGGAGGATGACGGCTGGACCATGGCCAAGCGGCTGATGGCCCTGGCCCGCTCCAACAACACCCCGCCCGCCCTGGTGCGTCGCGTGCTGATGCGCACCGCCCGGGACATGGGGGCGATGCGCGACCGGCTGGAGCCGTCCCTGTTCGCCCGCCTCGCCGCCCTGCAGATCGAGCTGGACGCCTACGAGCAACTGGAGCTGCGCACCCTGCCCACCGGCCGGGCCAATACCGCCGATCCGGCCACGCCCTCCATGATCAAGCTGATCGGGACGGAGCTGCACCAGAAGGTGGCGGAGCTCGCCATGGAGGCCGAGGGCCCGGCGGCGGCCGCGTCCCTCAAGGCGCTGGAACTCGGCAGGGCGGACCTGGACCACGGGGCCCGGGTCACCGCCAAGCACCTGTGCGTCCGGGCGGCGACGGTCTATTCCGGCACCAGCGAGACCCAGCGCAACCTGATCGCCGGGCGGCTCCTGTCCGCCTGAGCGGGTCTAGAATGCCTTTTCTAAAGCGAGCGCCTATTCCCTGCAGCAGCGGCGGGACCTCCTCCCCCTTGCCCGCCGCGCAGATTGAAGGAAAATCCCATGGCGACCGCCAAGAAGACCCCCAAGACCGTCGAGACCGCTCCCGAAGCCCACGATCCGGACGTCGCCCGCAAGATCTGGCTGGCCGGCGTCGGGGCCTATGGCCGCATCTATTCCGAGACCCAGGGCGCGGTGGAAAAGCTCGCCACCGGTGCCAACGAAGCCTTCGACCAGCTGGTGGCCAAGGGCGAGGAAGTCGAGGACAAGGTCCGCGACACCATCGCCAAGACCCCGCAGGGCGAACGGGTCGTCTCCCTGGTGGAGCAGGCCCGCAGCTTCCGCGAGGAGCGCCGCGCGGCCCTTGAGTCCCGCATCGACAAGGTGCGCAAGTCGGTCACCGAGACCCTCGCGCCCCTGAACATCGGGGCCCTGGCCCAGGCGGTGGAAAAGCTCTCGGCCCAGGTCGAGACCCTGACCGCCGAAGTGCAGGCGCTGAAGGTGGAAAAG
>CAIQUG010000126.1 GCA_903874895.1 uncultured Caulobacterales bacterium
AGCGGGGGCCGGGGGCGGAGGCGGTGCCTTGGTCGCACAGGCGGCCAGGGCGGCGGTCATGGCGACCGCGGACGCCAGCTTCATCAGGCGGGGGGAGAGGTGACGCATGGAGGGCCTCCAGGGTTGGGCCGGGCGTGCCCGGAAGAAGATGTCAGATCGGTTCGACGGCGTGGGGGTCGCCGCTCCCGGGCGGGGGCAGAGCCCCGCAACGGTCGAGTAACCATTAGACCGAATTCGCATCATTTGAGCAACGGGGACCAGGCCGGATCCGTGGCTGCACCGGGATAGGGCGACGGGCGTTCATTGCGACCGGACACGTCGACGCTCCACAGCTTGGGCGCGCCCCCGCGGGTCTCCCGGCTGAACATCAGAACCCTCCCGTTCGGGGCCCAGGTCGGACCCTCGTCCAGATAGGACGTGGTCAGGATCCGCTCGCCGGAGCCGTCGGGCTTCATGACCCCGATGTGGAACTGGCTGCCCTCCTGCTTGGTGAAGGCGATCAGGTCACCCCGCGGGCTCCAGACCGGTGTCGTGTACCGGCCGCTGCCGAAGGAGATGCGCCGCTGATTGCCACCATCGGCATCCATGACATAGAGCTGCGGCGATCCGCCGCGGTCCGAATTGAAGACGATCCTGCCTCCGTCCGGGGAATAGGAGGGGGAGGTGTCGATGGACGGATCATCCGTCAACCGGGACTGGGCCCCGGACCGCAGGTCCTGCACGAACACGTCGGTATTGCCGTTGCGGGACAGGGAATAGACGACCTTCAGCCCGTCCGGCGAAAAGCGCGGCGCGAACATCATGCCGCCGGAGGACCCCAGCACCTCGTGCCGGGCGGTCTCGATGTTGAACAGATAGATGTGCGAGCTGTCCGCCCGCAGGGCCGCATAGGTGATCTGCTGGGTGTTGCTGGAAAACCGGGGGGTCATGGCAATGAAGCCCCCGTCGCTGAGATAGCTGGGGTTGGCCCCGTCCTGGTCCATGATCGCCAGGCGCGAGACACGCTTGCCCCGGGTCCCACTCTCCGCCACGAACACGATCCGGGTATCGAAATAGCCGTCCTCTCCGGTCAGGCGCTTGTAGACCGCGTCGGAGATCTTGTGGGCGATCCGCCGCCAGTTCTCGTTGGTGGCGATGAACTGCACGCCGATCAACTGCTGCTCGTTGAAGACACTCCACAGGCGCACATCCACCTGCAGCCGGCCGTCCGCGTCCTGCGTCACCTGCCCGTTGACGAGGTACTGGGCATTCACCGACTTCCAGTCGGCGAACCGCGGCAGCACGTTGATGTCGAGGCTTCTTTCCACCATGGCCGAAGGATCGATCGGCCGGAAATAGCCGGAGCGATCGAGATTGCCCGAGATCACCCGGGCGATATCGGCCCCCAGGTCCTGCGCCCTGGCATCGGCACCGCCAAAGGCCGGGATCGCGATCGGTGCCGGCTGGATATTGCCCTGGTTGATGTCCACATCGACCCCGGCACAGGCCGCCGGCGGCGCAGCCGCCAGGACCAGGGCCAGACCCGCCGACAGGGCCAGGGCAACGGAGCGGAACGTCCTTTGAGCAAGGGTCATCGGCGACAGGCATCCTTGGCGATGAAGTTGAAATTGACGTCACGCCAGGCGGCGTATTCGGCACGGGGCAGGCCGTCGTACGGCTGGGCCTGCTTCACGGCCGTCAGGGCGCGGATGGCCGCGGGATTGGTCCGTCCGTGGTCCTCCCCCTCCAGGTCCCGGGCTTCCAGCACGAGTCCTTCCGGCGACAGGCGCATATGGACGCGGACCACCACATTGGCCACGTCCTCCACCCCGCAGTTGGGATTCCAGAGCTTGATCAGCTTTCCCGCCAGATAGGCGCGGGCATCGGCCGACAGACCGGTTCCGGCCCCGACGGCCTTGCGGGCCACCTCCGCCGTCTCCGGTCGCGCCGGGCCCCGCTGGGTCGAGTTCACATGGGGATCGGCGAGGCTGGCGAGGTCCAGCGACCGGCTGGAGGACTTGCCGCTCTTCGACAGCTGGTCGAGGTCGAGTTTCTGCGGCCGGGTCTTGGACAACTGGTCGAGATTGAGCTTGGGAGGCTCCGGCGCGGCCTTGGCGGGCTCCGGCTTCGGCGGGGTCGGCGGCTCGGGCGCCGGGGCCTGGGCCTCCTGTGCCACCGGCGCGGCGACGGCGGCCCGGGCATTGGCCACCTCGGAGGCGGTCACCAGAGAGATCGGCGTGACCTCCACCGCCACGGGTGGCGGGTTGGAAATGAAGCTGAACCAGCCCAACGCGACCAGGCCGCCATGCAGCACCACCGCTGCCAGCATGGCCGGCAGTCGGCTGTCACGGGTCATGTTCGCGGCGGCGGCCATGCCCGGGCTCCGTCAGGTCGCAGGACGGAGGGGGGTCGGCACAGGCGGCGCAGCGCCTGTGTCGGTCACCAGATTGATGCTGGAAAAGCCGCTGGTGGACAGCTTGGCCATCACCTGTGCCACCACGGCATAGACGGCGCCGCCGTCAGCCCGGACATAGACGGGTCGCCTGGCGCCCTCGCCGGACATGGCCGACAGGCGGGGGGCCACCTCCTCGAGGGTGGCGGGGCGGTCCTGCACGAAGATCGACCCGTCCCGCCGGATGGTGACCGTCAGCGGCACGCTCTGCTCGTCCATCGCCGCAGCGTCGGTCCTGGGCAGCTCCACCGGCACGCCGACGCTCAGCAGCGGTGCCGAGACCATGAAGATGATCAGCAGGACCAGCATCACGTCCACCATGGGCGTGACATTGATCTCGCTGAGGGCGGCGCGACCGCGGCGGCTCCGCCGTCGCCCCCGTCCACCGCTGCCGGAGAGGGATGCGGCCATGGCTCAGGCTCCCCCGCGTTCGGACAGGCGCCGGGCCACGGCGGAGGCCAGGTCGTCGGCGAAGGCCTCGAGCCGACCGCTGAAGCGCTGCGCGTCGATGGTGAACTTGTTGTAGGCCACATAGGCCGGGATGGCCGCAGCGAGGCCGATGGCGGTGGCGAACAGAGCCTCGGCGATGGACGGTGCCACGACGGTCAGGTTGGTGTTCTTCATCGCCGCGATGTTGCGAAACGCGTTCATGATGCCCCAGACCGTGCCGAACAGGCCGACGAAGGGCGACGCCGTCGCCACGATGGCCAGGGCCCCCAGCCCGTCCTCGGCCCGGCGCACCGCCCCGGACATCAGGCTCTCCAGCGACCGGTCGAGGGCCACCAGCGTCAGGTTCGGATCACCTGTGCGACCACGGGTGTCCCGCAGGGCCAGCTGCAGCATCTGCGGCAGGGGGTGGCGTGGGTTGTCCCCGGCGCTGCGGGCCATGTCCTCCAGGGACCGGCCGTCTGCCAGCTCGGCCTCGAAGCGGTCGGCCTCCCGGTTCAGGCCTCCCAGCCGGAAGGCCCGGTCGATGATCACGGTCCAGGACCAGAGGGACGCGCCGGCAAGGCCGATCATCACGCCCTTCACCACCGGATCCGCCCGCAGGAAGGTCGCGACGACGCCGAAACTGTCAGGAGTCACGGCGAGGCTGTCAAACATGGCGGGCTCCGTCCTTGGATGCTGCGTTTAACGGCCGCAGCGTGACAAAACTATGGCCCCACTCCGCAGGATTCTTGCAAGGCGGAAAGGGATTCTCGGCGCGATTCCGTCCTCCGGTCAGTCCCCCGGCGCCAGCCAGGGCCGCACCTTCTCCACCAGGATGGCAGGCGGGCGACGGGGCCGGCCGGCCAGATCGATGCAGGCGGCAAAGACCACCGCCTCCGCCAGTCGCGCCTCGCCCCGCAGGATCGACTGGCGAACCGTCAGCTTGGCACCGCGGAAGGCGTCATAGGTGGTGCGGACCAGGAGCGCGTCATCGATCCGCGCCGGCAGCCTGTAGTCCACCTCGACCCGTGTCACGACAAAGGCAGCTGGGTCCTCGCGGTCGAGGAGCAGGCTGTGGCCGACCCCGATGGCCCGGAGGAAGTCCGACCGTCCCCGCTCGAAATAGCGGACATAGTTGGCGTGGTAGACGAGGCCGGTGAAGTCGGTGTCCTCGTAATAGACCCGGATCGGCAGGAAATGCTCGCGCCCCACGAACCAGCCGGCCGTGGGGCTCTTATCCTCGGGCACGCCCGTCATGCGTCATCGCCTCCGAACAGGTCGCCCGGATCGAGGGGCGGGGAGACCGGTGCCGTGGGGGTCGGAAGCCCCATGTGCAGATAGGCCAGCGACCCGGCGATCCGGCCCCGCGGCGTCCGCTGGATGAAACCCTGCTGCAGCAGATAGGGCTCGATGACGTCCTCCACCGAATCCCGCGCCT